>NZ_JBIVXJ010000006.1:0-242530 GCF_044769185.1 Pseudomonas sp. NPDC090592 | reverse complement strand
ACGCCGCTTCTACAGGCATGGCCACGTTGCAACAAATGTGGGAGCGGGCTTGCCCCGCGAAGCGCCGCGCGGGCGGCGCTCGATCTCCCAGGCGCTGAAAATGCCGTGGCGAGCACCTCGCAACGCTGACGCAATTGCCAGAAGCCATTGAATCTCCCACAGATTCCGCACCGGGCCACCGGCCTGCAATGATGTCAATCTGCTTCGAAAAATCAGAATTTTTCGCTTTCTTGTAGGGCATTTCCCAAAGATACTGTTGCCGCCTATTTTCCATTGCGGGTGCCCTGCTGGGTCTCTAGTCTGGGCCTGTCGCTGCATATCAGTGACACGGCTTTGACAGGCCGTAACGGTATATAGGTTCTGCGGCGCCCTCGATGGCGGCTGCGCGTGGGGCACGCTTGCGTGCGCCGGAACTTCCTATGTCCGCCGGTCTGTCAACCCACGCACAGCTGCCACCCAACCTGTTTGACAGCAGGATCGGTGCAGCCCATTTGGAGATATAGGAATGCTAAAGATGGTCCCCGATCCACCCCACACCCTCCACTCCCTCGAAGACACCCTCATCCAGGCTTCAGACTACGCCCTCTGCGCGCTAGCCGTTTCGCAACAAGCGATGCTGCTGCATCCCAGATCACCCGCATCGATCCTGATGATGGCGACGACCCATGAACTTGAGTCCCTGCGCTTGTTGCTTGAATCCGCATTGATTCAGGCCCAGACGCCGAACGAGCCACGAACGCCGCACTAAGCCGAAAGTTCTGTATTGCCTGGGCTGGCCCTGTTACCAGCGAAGGTGCTCGCCCAGGTTTTAGATGATCAGGGAGATGGCCCCATGACGACTGACGATTCGAACGAAAAAACGACCGTAGGCAAGACCACGTTCTACCAAGGCGAAAAGCAGACCCACCCACTGTTCCGCATCGAAGCCGGCATCCCTTGCCAGAATGCCCGCGAGCAGGCTTCGGAGTTGATGGGATATGTGCGCGAACTGACGATTGTCGGCTTGATGGATGAGAAGCCGATGATGATCTGGGCTGCGCATTACCTGAGCGCGCTGGCCAAGGCGCTGATGGATGATGCCGAGTTGGGCATGATGCGCTGATCGGGTTGACCAGCCACGCAACGCTCCACCGCCAGCACTAGAATTCCACCTTGCCCCGCCCCGCCTTGACAGTACTGCGCCTGGCTTTGCCTTCGAGGCGGCGGGTTTTCGAGCCGAGGGTAGGCTTGGTGGGCCGGCGTTTCTTCTCGGTCTTGCCGGCAGCGATGATCAACTCGGCAAGACGCGCCAGTGCGTCGGTCCGGTTCTGCTCCTGGGTGCGGTACTGCTGGGCCTTGATGATCAGTACGCCGTCGCCGGTGATGCGGCTGTCGCGCAGCGCCAGCAGCCGCTCTTTGTAGAACACGGGCAACGATGAGGCCGGGATGTCGAAGCGCAGGTGCACGGCGCTGGATACCTTGTTCACATTCTGCCCACCCGCGCCTTGCGCACGGATGTAGGTCAGTTCGATTTCGGCATCCGGCAGATGCACGTTGTTGGAGATGGTCAGCATGACATGGCCCTTGCAGTTGCCCCCATTATCACCGCCTGCGCCGCTCTCTCCTAGAACTGCACATGACTTGATGATTTAGCAGGGATCCTGTGGGAGCGGAGTGCCTGGGGCGCAGTGTTCAAGATTGCGCGTTCTTGCGCGGTGCACGCTGAAGGCGTGTCACCACAATCTGAACAGCACCGGCCACAAGGCACAGCACACCTATTTTCCATCCGCCTGTGACGCCAAAGTTATCGGCTATCGTGCCTACGATCATCACGGTTACGAAGATGGCGGTGGGCAGGATCAGTTTGTTCATTTCGGCTTCCGAGTGCGAGCGACAGCGTTTGTGAGAAGGCACAGGCTACAATCTGAAAGCCCTGAGAAATCCAGGGCTTTTGTGGACTCAGAAGTCGTCAGGCGGGCTTTTCTTGAACTTCCACTGGGTCATCTCCCTGGCGGCATGGAAGCTCTTGCAGTTCGCGATGAACTCATTGCGGTCCCATTCCTTGGCAAGGCTGGCCAGGATCTGCTCGTAGGTTTCACCCGAGCAATTGGCTTCGTTGGGCTCAGGCACCCTGTCTTCGGCAACTGCGCCCAGGCTCACCGCCATGCCAAGGGCTGCAACCAAACGGGTAAAAGACACGACGTACATCCACTCACTCCTTTGAATTGACCTGCTCCAGAGGCCCGTTTTGCAGGCCCCAAAAACGCAAAAAGCCCTGAAAAATCAGGGCTTTGAATATGGCGGAAGCGTAGAGATTCGAACTCTAGGATAGTTGCCCATCGACGGTTTTCAAGACCGTTGCCTTAAACCACTCGGCCACGCTTCCAGCTCGTTTTGCGGCCGCCATAATACCTTAATGAAACACGCTGTCAAACTCTCTGTGTCGCGGGTTGTGGGAGCTCTGATAGACTCCTAGCATCTGAACGTTCGAAACCACAGGTTTTACCAAGGAGTGTCGCAATGCGCGAACAGGATTACGCCGTACACCACGGCCAGCAGGTCGAGCAGCAGGAGATCAGCAAGGTCCTGCGCAACACGTACAGCCTGCTGGCCCTTACCCTCGCCTTCAGCGGTGTCATGGCCTTCGTGGCCCAGCAGATGCGCGTCGGCTACCCGAACGTGTTCGTGGTGCTGATCGGCTTCTACGGGCTGTTCTTCATTACCAACAAGCTGCGTGATTCGGCCTGGGGCCTGGTGTCCACCTTCGCGCTCACCGGCTTCATGGGCTTTATCCTCGGCCCGATCCTCAACCGTTACCTGGGCATGGCCGGTGGCGCTGAAGTGGTCAGCTCGGCGTTTGCCATGACTGCGCTGGTGTTTGGTGGTCTGTCGGCCTATGTGCTGATTACCCGCAAGGACATGAGCTTCCTCAGTGGCTTCATCACTGCGGGCTTCTTTGTACTGCTGGGTGCTGTGGTGGCCAGCTTCTTCTTCCAGATCAGCGGCCTGCAACTGGCGATCAGCGCTGGCTTCGTGCTGTTCTCGTCGGTGTGCATCCTGTTCCAGACCAGCGCGATCATCCATGGTGGCGAGCGTAACTACATCATGGCGACCATCAGCCTGTATGTGTCGATCTACAACCTGTTTGTCAGCCTGCTGCAGCTGTTTGGCATCATGGGTCGTGATGACTGATTGATTGGTGTGTGAGAAAGCCCGCTTCGGCGGGCTTTTTTGTGGGGAAAAATGGCACCATCCCACTTCCGTTGTAGGAGCAGTCGTGCATGCCAATAACTGACTAAAAAGTCAGATAATCAGGCAAATGATCGCCGATCATGCCGCCATCGTGCTTTTCCCTACCGCAATCCGTCATCACCCCGTAGAATGCGCTCCTTTTTTCTTGCGGGGCAGCTTTCAGCAATGAGCTCACACGAACACAGCCCAGGCGCAGCGGCGCCTGCCAATGAACTGGTGCTTGGCCTTGAGGACAAGCCACGGCTGGTGATCGGCCTGCTGGCCGCCCTGCAGCACCTGCTGGCGATCATTGTGCCGATCGTTACCCCTGGCCTGCTCATCTGCCAGGCGCTGGGTGTTTCGGCGCGTGATACCAACCTGATCGTTTCGATGTCGCTGGTGATCTCGGGTATCGCCACCTTCGTTCAGTGCAAACGCTTCGGGCCATTCGGCGCCGGGCTGCTGATCGTTCAGGGCACCAGCTTCAACTTCGTCGGCCCGCTGATTGCCGGCGGTGCATTGATGGTCAAGCAGGGCACGCCTGTAGAAGGCGTGATGGCAGCCATCTTCGGTGTGGTGATCGCAGGATCGTTCGTGGAAATGGGCGTTTCGCGCATCCTGCCCTTCGTCAAACGCCTGATCACCCCGCTGGTGACCGGCATCGTGGTGCTGATGATCGGCCTGACGCTGATCAAAGTCGGCCTGATCAGCATGGGTGGCGGCTTTGGCGCCATGGCCAACGGCACCTTCGCCAATGGCGATAACCTGCTGCTGTCGGGCGTGGTACTGGCGATCATCGTGATACTCAACCGCGTGCCGGTGGTGTGGATGCGCAGCTGCGCCATCGTCATCGCCCTGGCGGTTGGCTATGCGCTGGCCGGGTACATGGGCCGCCTGGACTTCACCGGCATGCATGAAGCCGCGCTGTTCCAGGTGCCTACGCCGCTGCACTTTGGCCTGGGCTTCTCGTGGGCGCTGTTCATTCCGATGCTGGTGATTTACCTGGTGACTTCGCTGGAAGCCATCGGTGACGTTACCGCCACCAGCAAGGTGTCACGCCAACCGGTCGAAGGGCCGGTGTGGATGCAGCGGATCAAGGGCGGCGTGCTGGTCAACGGTGCCAATTCGCTGCTGGCCGGCTTGTTCAACACTTTCCCCAGCTCGATCTTTGCGCAGAACAACGGTGTGATTCAGTTGACCGGTATCGCCAGCCGTCATATCGGTATCTGGATTGCCGTGATGCTGGTGCTGCTGGGCCTGTTCCCGAGCGTTGCCGGGGTGATTCAGGCGGTGCCGGAGCCGGTACTGGGTGGTGCGGCCATGGTGATGTTCGGTGCGGTTGCGGCTTCGGGGATCAATATTCTGGCCAGCACGCGGCTGGATCGTCGGGCGCTGCTGATTATTGCGGTGTCTTTGGCGTTGGGCCTGGGTGTTGCGCAAGTGCCGGAGTTCCTGGCGCACATGCCGGCAGCGATCCGCAATGTGCTGGAGTCGGGTGTAGCCACGGGCGGTATCTGTGCCCTGGTGTTGAACTGGTTCCTGCCGGAGAGCAAGGAACAGGCCTGAGCCCTTCAGGCCGCATAGAAAGCCCGCCCCGCCATGCACAAGCGGGCGCGGGCTTTTTTGCTTTATCATGGCACCATTCCTTTGCATGAGTTACCCATGAAATTCGCTATCGCGGTGTTCTCTCCGGCCCATGCGCCCTCTTCGCGGCGCGCCTTGCGCTATGCCGAGGCGGTGCTGGCCGGCGGGCATGAGATTGCCCGGTTGTTCTTCTATCAGGACGGGGTGCACAGTGCCTCGGCCAACGTGGTCGCCCCCCAGGACGAACTGGATGTGGCGGGCCAATGGCGCGCCTTCATCGAGGCCAACCAGCTGGACGCCGTGGTGTGCATTGCCGCCGCCCTGCGCCGTGGCGTGCTCGATGAAGCCGAGGCCAACCGCTACCAGCGCCCGGCCGTGAACCTGCCCAAACCCTGGGAACTCTCGGGGCTTGGCCAGTTGCATGAGGCAGCGCAGGTTGCCGACCGCCTTGTCTGCTTTGGAGGCGACTGAAATGGCCAAATCGCTACTGATCATCAGCCGTCAGGCACCGTGGAACGGCCCATCCGCCCGCGAAGCGCTGGACATCGCCCTGGCCGGCGGCGCGTTCGACCTGCCGCTGGGCATGCTGTTCCTCGACGACGGGGTGTTCCAGCTCGCCCCGGGCCAGCGACCCACCGCCGTGCAACAGAAGAACCTGGCAGCCAACCTGCAAGCACTGCCCATGTTTGGCGTTGACGAGTTGTTAGCCTGTAGCCACAGTCTCACCCGCCGTGGCCTGGCAGCCGACACCCTGGCACTGCCAGTGCAAGTGCTCGATGACACGGCCCTGACCGCGCTGATCGCCCGTTTCGACCAGGTGGTAACGCTCTGATGACAACCCTGCATGTAATTGCCCACTCCCCGTTTGGCGACGATCGCCTGGCCAGCTGCCTGCGCCTGCTGAGCGCCGACGACGCGCTGCTGCTGTGCGGCGATGCTGTGTATGCCTTACGCAGCGGTAGCGAGCCGCACCAGCTGTTGCAAGCTGCCGGCCTGGCCCAGCGCCTGTTCGCCCTTGCAGAAGACGTGCAGGCCCGCGCGGTCGACAACGGCCTGGCCAAGGCCGTGGACTACGCCGCGTTTGTCGAACTGTCGCTGCACTTTGACAAGGTCAACACCTGGCTATGAATACGCTCAACGTTGGCGAAAACGCCATCGCCCTGGACAAGGACGGTTTTCTGGTCGACCTGCAAGACTGGTCCCACGCTGCCGCCGAGGCCCTGGCCGAACGCGAGGGCATCCCGTTGACCGCTGACCACTGGGAAATCCTCGAACTGCTGCGCCAGTTCTACCATGAATACCAGCTGTCGCCGGCCACGCGCCCGCTGATCAAGTACACGGCCCTGAAACTGGGCCCGGAAAAGGGCAACAGCCCGCACCTGAACCGCCTGTTCAACGGCACCCCTGCCAAACTTGCCGCCAAGCTGGCGGGCCTGCCCAAACCGACCAACTGCATATGACCGAACCTCGCCCTTTGACACTGCAAACCCCGGCCGAACACCCGTTCGCCGAATTCGTGCGCATTCTCGGCAAAGGCAAGCGCGGCGCGCGTGGCCTGACCCGCGAAGAAGCCCGCGCAGCCATGACCCTGCTGCTGGAAGGCAAAGTTGAAGACACCCAGCTGGGTGCCTTTCTGATGCTGCTGCGCCACAAGGAAGAAAGCGCCGAGGAGCTGGCCGGCTTCACCGAGGCCCTGCGCGCCCACCTGCAGGCGCCGAGCATTGCGGTGGACCTGGACTGGCCCACCTACGCCGGCAAGAAGCGCCACCTGCCATGGTACCTGCTGGCAGCCAAGTGCCTGGCTGGCAACGGTGTGCGCATTCTGATGCACGGCGGCGGCGCCCACACTGCCGGGCGCATGTACAGTGAGCAACTGCTGGACCTTTTGCAGATTCCGCTGTGCCGCGACTGGGCCGCGGTCGGTAGCGCGCTTGACCAGCACCAGCTTGCGTTTATCCCGCTGCACGACTGGGCGCCGCAGTTGCAGCGCATGATCGACCTGCGCAACACATTGGGCTTGCGCTCGCCCATCCACTCACTGGCACGCGTGCTCAACCCGCTGGGCGCACGCTGCGGCCTGCAAAGCATCTTCCACCCCGGCTACCAGGCGGTGCACCGTGAGGCCAGCCGCCTGCTGGGCGATCATGCCGTGGTGATCAAGGGCGATGGCGGCGAGATCGAGGTCAACCCCGACGTCATCAGCCACCTCTACGGCACCACGGCAGGCGAAGCGTGGGACGAAGAGTGGCCAGCGCTGAGCGAGCGCCGCCATGTCAAACCGGCCAGCCTGCAAGCCGAGCACTTGCTGGCGTGCTGGCGTGGCGAGGTCGAAGACAGCTATGGCGAGAAGGCCCTCATTGCTACCATGGCCTTGGCCTTGCGTGGCTTGGGGCAGGACCGCGAGCAGGCGTTCACAACAGCCCAAGGCTACTGGGATACGCGCAACAAATCGATTTAGCCGATCATTAACCCCGGTTATTTGCGCTATTTATTCGAACGATTTGGCCTAGACTGGGCTCCAACGACAAACAACTTTGTTCCGAGGAGCTCACTCATGGGCCTTTTGATCGACGGCCGCTGGCATGACCAGTGGTATGAAAACGGCAAGGACGGCACGTTCAAACGCGAAAACGCCCAGCGCCGCAATCAACTGCCCGCCCCCGAGGCCGGCCGTTACCACCTGTACGTCTCGCTGGCCTGCCCATGGGCCCACCGCACCTTGATTTTCCGTGCCCTCAAAGGCCTCGAGCCATTGATCGATGTATCGGTGGTCAGCTGGCTGATGCAGGACCACGGCTGGACGTTCGATGTGCAGCAAGGCTCTACCGGTGACCACCTCGACGCCTTGCAGTACCTGCACCAACGTTACACCCTGGATGACCCGCACTACACCGGGCGCGTGACCGTGCCTGTGCTGTGGGACAAGCAAGAGAAACGCATCGTCAACAATGAGTCGTCGGAGATCATCCGTATCTTCAACACCGCGTTCAACGAGCTGACCGGCAATACGCTGGACCTGTACCCGGAGCCACTGCGCCCCACCATCGAGGCACTTAACGAGCGCATTTACCCAGCCGTGAACAACGGCGTGTACCGGGCAGGCTTTGCCACCACGCAAGACGCCTACGAGTCGGCGTTCGACGATGTGTTCAACGAACTGGATTATCTGGAAGACTTGCTGAGCCGCAATCGCTACCTGGCGGGTGAATACCTGACCGAGGCCGATGTGCGCCTGTTCACCACGCTGGTGCGCTTCGATGCGGTGTATCACGGGCACTTCAAGTGCAACCTGCGCCGCCTGAGCGACTACCACAACCTGTCCAACTGGCTGCGTGAGCTGTACCAGTGGCCTAGCGTGGCGGGAACGGTGGATATGGAGCATATCCAGAAGCACTATTACATGAGCCACAAGACCATCAACCCCAACGGGATCGTGCCAAAAGGGCCTTTGCAGGACTTTGGCCTGGCGCATGACCGGGAGCGGTTGGCGGGTAAAGGAATCTGGCAGGCTTGAGATTCTTGGGGCTGCTTTGCAGCCCTATCGCGACACAAGGCCGCTCCTACAAGGACCGCGCAATGCGTGGACCTGTAGGAGCGGCCTTGTGTCGCGATAGGGCCGCAAAGCGGCCCCGGCGATTTCAGCTGGTTTGCGAACCTTCGAACCACGCCAGCTTGTCGCGCAACTGCACCACTTCCCCGACAATCACCAGGGTCGGCGCATGCACTTCATGCCGGGCCACCAGCTCTGGCAAGTCCGCCAACGTACCGGTAAACACCCGCTGGTTACGTGTAGTCCCCTGCTGCACCAACGCAGCAGGCGTACTGGCCGCCCGCCCGTGGCGAATCAGCTCGGCACAGATGGTCGGCAAACCCACCAGCCCCATGTAGAACACCAAGGTCTGCGCCGGCGCCACCAGGTCATCCCACGGCAGGTTGCTGGTGCCATCCTTCAAGTGCCCGGTCACAAAGCGCACTGACTGGGCATAGTCGCGGTGAGTCAGGGGAATCCCGCCATAAGCAGAACACCCACTGGCCGCCGTAATGCCCGGCACCACCTGGAACGGAATGCCATGCTCGGCCAGCTCTTCGATCTCTTCGCCACCCCGGCCGAAGATGAACGGGTCGCCACCCTTCAGGCGCAGCACACGCTTGCCCTGCTGAGCCAGATCGACCAGCAGCCGGTTGATCTGGTCCTGCGGCACGGCATGGTCGGCGCGGCGCTTACCCACGTAGATGCGCTCGGCATCACGCCGACACATCTCGATGATCGCAGGCGCCACAAGGCGGTCGTACAGCACCACGTCGGCTTGCTGCATCAGGCGCAAGGCACGGAAGGTGAGCAAGTCCGGGTCGCCCGGGCCCGCACCTACCAGGTACACCTCACCGCCCTGCTGCACCGGCGCACCGTCTACCATCGCCTGTAACAGGCGTTCGGCCTCGGCGCCCTGCCCGGCCAGCTGGCGCTCGGCAATCGGCCCCTGGAACACGGTCTCCCAGAAGCCACGACGCTGGTTGACGTCCGGGTACAAGGATTTCACCTTGTGCCGGAAACGCGCAGCCAGCCCGGCCAGCTCACCATAGGCCGACGGTATCCAGGCCTCAAGCTTGGCGCGAATCAACCGCGCCAGTACCGGGGCGTCACCGCCACTGGACACTGCAATCACCAAGGGTGAACGGTCGACAATCGCCGGGAAGATCACCGTGCACAAGGCCGGTGCATCCACCACGTTGACTGGCAGGCTGAGGGCCTGCGCATCCGCCGACACCTGGGCGTTCAGCCCAGGGTCGTCGGTAGCTGCGATCACCAGTCGGCAACCAACCAGGTCGGCTGCCTGATAGCCACGCACCAGCACCTCACCGCCACCTTCCCGGGCCAACGCGGCCAACTGGCCGTCGACATCCGGCGCCACTACGCGCAGCACACTACCGGCATCCGCCAGCAGGCGTGCCTTGCGCAAAGCGATCTCACCGCCACCGACGACCAGCACGCGGCCGCCCTGCAGCTTGTGGAACAGCGGCAGGTAATCCATTTAGCGGATGACCTCGACGCCGCCCATGTACGGCTTCAGCACTTGCGGCACCAGGATCGAACCATCGGCCTGCTGGTAGTTCTCCAGCACCGCAACCAGGGTACGGCCTACCGCCAGGCCGGAGCCGTTGAGGGTGTGCACCAGCTCTGGCTTGCCGGTTTCCGGGTTGCGCCAGCGGGCCTGCATGCGGCGCGCCTGGAAGTCGCCGCAGTTGGAGCACGAGCTGATTTCGCGGTACTTGTCCTGGCTCGGCACCCACACTTCCAGGTCGTAGGTTTTCACGGCGCCAAAGCCCATGTCGCCGGTGCACAGGGCCAGCACGCGATAGGGCAGCTCCAGCAGTTGCAGTACGCGCTCGGCGTTGGCGGTCAGGCCTTCCAGGGCTTCCATCGACTTGGCCGGCTCCACCACCTGCACCATCTCGACCTTGTCGAACTGGTGCTGGCGGATCATGCCGCGGGTGTCACGGCCAGAAGCGCCGGCTTCACTGCGGAAGCACGGGGTGTGGGCAACCAGTTTCAGTGGCAGCTGCTTGGCATCGAGGATCTGATCGGCCACCAGGTTGGTCAGCGACACTTCGGCAGTCGGGATCAGGTAGAAATCTGCCTCACCTTCGCGGGTGATCTTGAACAGGTCTTCCTCGAACTTCGGCAGCTGGCCGGTACCCTGCAGGGCCGGGGCCTGCACCAGGTACGGGGTGTAGTGCTCCTCGTAGCCGTGCTCGCCGGTGTGCAAATTGATCATGAACTGCGCCAGGGCGCGGTGCAGGCGGGCGATCGGGCCACGCAGCACGGCAAAGCGGGCGCCGGACAGCTTGGCTGCGGCCTCGAAGTCCAGGCCACCGCTGACTTCACCCAGGGCGACGTGGTCCTTGATTTCAAAGTCGAAAGCCTTAGGCGTGCCCCAGCGACGCACTTCGACGTTGTCGTCTTCGCTGGCACCGACCGGTACGCTGGCGTCTGGCAGGTTGGGGATGGTCAGCAGGATGCCGTCCAGTTCAGCCTGGATGCCGTCCAGTTCAATCTTGCCGGCGGCCAGTTCATTGGCCATGCGCTCGACATCGGCCATCAGCGGCGCGATGTCTTCGCCCTTGGCCTTGGCCTGACCGATGGACTTGGAACGGGCGTTACGCTCGGCTTGCAGCTGCTCGGTGCGGGTCTGCACCGCCTTGCGGCGCTCTTCCAGTGATTCGATGCGCGCGACATCCAGGCTGAAGCCACGGGAGGCCAGGCGTTGCGCCACTTCCTGAAGTTGGCCGCGTAACAGTTTGGAATCGAGCATATCGTTCTCTCGTTATAGGTAGGTGTTGGTTCAGAATCGGGTCAGGGACAGGCCGGCCCAGGTCGCGAGCAGCCCGCCCACTACGCTGATACCGGTATAGCCCAAGGCAAGGGGCACCTGCCCGCTTTCCATCAGGCGCACGGTGTCGAGCGAGAAGGAGGAAAAGGTCGTAAGGCCGCCGAGGAAGCCGACAATCAGGCCAGCGCGCAACTCGACCGGCACCAGCGGCTTGTGCAGGAACAGGCCGTAAAGCAGGCCGATCAACAGGCAGCCGACCAGGTTGACCGCCAGCGTACCGGCATAGAAGTGCCGTGGCCAGTGGGCCGTTACCCAGTTGGCGGTAGCAAAGCGCAGCAAGGTACCGGCGATACCGCCGGCGCTGACCGCGGCGATGAGTGCAATCACGGTTTTCTCCGTTGACGGGGGCTGTTGCGGTCGAGGTCTGCCAGGTGGCGCAGCTTCTCGCCAATCTTCAGCTCCAGGCCACGGGGCACTGGCTGGTAGTACTGGCGGGGCTCCAGTTCGTCGGGGAAGTAATCTTCACCGGCGGCGTAAGCGTCGGGCTCATCGTGGGCATAGCGGTACTCGTCGCCATAGCCCAGTTGCTTCATCAGTTTGGTCGGGGCGTTGCGCAGGTGCAACGGCACCTCCAGCGAACCATGCTCGGCGGCTTCGCGCAGCGCGGTCTTGAAGCCCATGTACACCGCGTTGCTCTTGGGTGCACAAGCAAGGTAGGTAATGGCCTGGGCCACCGCCAGCTCGCCCTCGGGGCTACCCAGGCGCTCCTGGACATCCCAGGCCGCAAGGCACAGGCTGAGCGCACGCGGGTCGGCGTTGCCGATGTCCTCGCTGGCCATGCGCACCACGCGTCGGGCAATGTACAGCGGATCACAGCCGCCATCGAGCATGCGCGCAAACCAGTACAGGGCGCCATCAGGGTTGGAACCGCGCACCGACTTGTGCAGCGCGGAAATCTGGTCGTAGAACGCCTCGCCACCCTTGTCGAACCGTCGGCGGCTGTCACCGAGCAGGCTCTGTAGCATCTCGACGTCGATCTCGCTGCCGTCTTCAGCAAGGTCAGAAGCGTTCTCGAGGAAGTTGAGCATGCGCCGGCCATCGCCATCGGCGGCAGCCATCAGCATCCTGAAGGCATCGTCGCCCACCCGCAGGTTGCGCTTGCCCAGGCCGCGCTCTTCGCTCAGCGCACGGTTGACCAGCTTGCGCAGTGCCGCCTCGTCCAGGCTCTTGAGCACATAGACCCGCGCCCGCGACAACAACGCGTTGTTAAGCTCGAAGGACGGGTTTTCAGTGGTCGCGCCAATGAACAGCAGGGTGCCGTCCTCCACGTAGGGCAAGAAGGCATCCTGCTGCGACTTGTTGAAGCGGTGCACTTCATCAACGAACAGAATGGTACGGCGGCCATACTGGCCAGCCTGCTGCTTGGCCACTTCAACGGCCTGACGAATCTCTTTTACCCCGGCCAGTACCGCCGATACGGTTTCGAAGTGCGCATCGCAGAATTGTGCCAGCAGCCGCGCAAGGGTGGTCTTGCCCACCCCCGGCGGCCCCCAGAAGATCATCGAGTGCAGCGCACCCTGCTCCAGCGCTTCGCGCAGCGGTTTGCCGCGCGCCAGCAGGTGCTCCTGGCCGACGTATTCGTCCAGGTTGGACGGGCGCAGGCGGGCGGCCAGTGGCTGGGCGACGGGTTCGCTTCGAAACAGGTCCATGACGAGCTCCGGTTACTCCTTGATCACGTCCGCGCCTTTAGGGATGTCGAACTTGAACTTGCTGTCCGGCACCGCCTGGTTGGCCTTGACGCCATTGAACAGGATGTTGGTGCGCTGGCCGACACTGTCGATCAGCTGCATGTCATTGATCAGGCCTTTGCGGAACGACACGCGCAGCGAGTCGAACAGGGTGTCCTTGGTTTTCGGCTTGAGGGTGAAGTCCATCACGTCGCCCTGCTGCTTGGAGGTGATGTCGAAGCTCTGGCTGATCTTCGACACGTCACCGGACAGCAGCAATGCCGGGGTCTGGTTCAGGCGCACGTCGAGCTTCTTGATGGTTGCCTGCTCCAGGTCCGGGTCCCACAGGGTCACCATCTTGCCGTCAGACACCACTACTTGCTCCTGCGGCGCATCGGTGTGCCAGTAGAACAGGCCCGGGCGCTTCACGGTCATCTGGCCAGCGGTTTCCTGCAGGCTGGCGCCGTCGGCACCCAGGGTCAACTGCGAGAAATTGGCCTCGATGGTCTGCGACTTTTCCAGCAGCTGGGTCAGGCGTTGCACATCTTGCTCACCGGCAAAAGCCGAAGCGCTGCCCAGAGCCAGGGCAGAAACCAACAGCATGCGAATCGCGCGCATGGTAATCCTCATTGAGCATTGAAAAGGCCGGGCGCCACCGTTGGCGCCCGGCAAGGTGTTCATCAGTCGCGCGGGCCGCCCGGGGCAATCACTTCCCGCGAGCCGTTGCTGTTCATCGGGGTGACAACGCCAGCCATTTCCATCGACTCGATCATGCGCGCAGCACGGTTGTAGCCGATCTTCAGTTTGCGTTGCACGGCAGAAATGGAAGCACGGCGGCTTTCCAGCACGAACTGCACGGCTTCATCATACAGGGCATCGGTTTCTGCATCGTCCCCATCGCCACCGCCGCCGCCGCCATCAAAGCCGCTACCGGCCTCTTCCACGCCATTGAGGATGTCGTCGTTGTAGTCCGGCGCGCCGCGCAGTTTCCAGGCTTCTACCGTGCGGTGCACTTCGTCGTCGGAAACGAACGCGCCGTGCACGCGAATCGGCAGGCTGGTGCCCGGCGGCATATACAGCATGTCACCATGGCCCAGCAACTGCTCGGCACCACCCTGGTCGATGATGGTGCGCGAGTCGATCTTGCTGGATACCTGGAACGCCATGCGGGTGGGGATGTTGGCCTTGATCAGGCCGGTGATCACATCCACCGACGGGCGCTGGGTGGCGAGAATCAGGTGGATACCGGCCGCCCGCGCCTTTTGGGCGATACGGGCGATCAGCTCTTCGACCTTCTTGCCGACGATCATCATCATGTCGGCGAACTCGTCCACCACCACCACGATGGTCGGTAGGGTCTTCAGCGCAGGGGGCTCGTCGTCCATGCTCTCACGGCGATACAGCGGGTCATGGATGATTTCGCCGGCTTCCTGGGCATCCTTGATCTTGCGGTTGAAGCCGGCCAGGTTACGTACACCCATGGCCGCCATCAGCTTGTAGCGCCGCTCCATCTCGGCCACGCTCCAGCGCAGGGCGTTGGCGGCGTCCTTCATGTCGGTGACCACCGGGCACAGCAGGTGCGGGATGCCTTCGTAGATCGACAGTTCAAGCATTTTCGGGTCGATCATGATCAGCCGCGCGTCTTCCGGGCTGGACTTGAACAGGATCGACAGAATCATGGCGTTCACGCCCACCGACTTACCGGAACCGGTAGTACCGGCCACCAGCAGGTGCGGCATCTTGGCCAGGTCGGTAATGACCGGCTTGCCGCCGATGTCGTGGCCCAGGGCCAGGGTGACCGGCGACTTCTGCTCGTCGTACTGTGGCGTGGCCAGCACTTCGGAGAAGCGCACCATCTGCCGGTTTTCGTTGGGGATTTCGATACCCACGGTGGTCTTGCCGGGGATCACCTCGACCACCCGCACACTGGTAACCGCCAGCGAGCGCGCCAGGTCTTTGGCCAGGTTGGCAATGCGGCTGACCTTCACGCCAGCGGCCGGCTGGATTTCGTAACGGGTAATCACCGGGCCGGGGTGGATCGAGTCCACCGCCACTTCCACGCCGAACTCCTTGAGCTTGATTTCCAGCAGCTGGCCGACGCCAGCGAGGGATTCTGGCGAGTACTCGATCTTCTTCTGCTCGGCCGGGTCGAGGATGGAGATCGACGGCAAGGTGCCTTCCACGGCGCTGTCGATGAACAACGGCGCCTGTTTCTCTTTCATCACCCGCTTGCTCGGCTCTGGCGCCTTGTCGGCTGCCGGCGGCACGATCATCGGGGTTGCAGGCTGCACACGGGGTACTACCGGTTCGCGTGGCACCACCGGTTCACGGGCGACGGTTGGCTCACGGGGTGGCACGACTGGCTCGCGGCCCAGGGTCGGTTCGCGCGGTTCGACGACCGCTGCGGGCGCTTCTTCACGCTTGAAGATACGCTCACGCAGCGCCGGCTTGGCTGGCTCGCGTTTCTCAGCGGCCATCGGCGCAGCCTTGACCACCGGCTCGTCCTCGCGCAGCTGCGCTTCCAGGCGCTTGCGCTCGTTGCGCGCCTCCCACCAGCGGTTGGCCGCGCCCTGCACCAGCTCGAACAAGTCGAGGGTGATCTTGCCGGTCAGGTCCATCACCTTGAACCACGACAAGTCGGTGAACACGGTCAGGCCGAACAGGAACAGGGCTATGAACATCAGCGTGCTGCCCTGCACGTTCAGCAGGTTGCGCGCCAGGTCACCCAGGCTTTCGCCCAGTGCACCACCCGCGGAAAACGGCAGGCTGGCCGGTGGGTGGAAGTGGATATGCGCCAACGCCGCCCCGGACAGCACCAGGAACACCAGGCCGATCAGCCGCCAGGAGAACAGCCAGCCGCTCCAGTCCCACGGCTGGTGGCGTTCACGGAAAATCTGCCAGGTCTTTACCGCCAGCAGCAGCGGGAAGATATAGGCGAAGTAACCCAGCACCATGAACAGGATGTCGGCGAAGTAGGCGCCGGCACGCCCGGCGGCGTTCTGCACCTGGTCGACGGTGGCGGTGTGGCTGAAGCCTGGGTCCGACGTATCGTAGGTCAGCAGCGCCATCCACAGGTACAGGCACAGGGCGCCGACAGCGATCAACGCACCTTCCTTGAGGCGATAATGCAGCTGCTGCCGCCACAGGGGCACGGGCAAGGGAGCTGGGGTTGCGGTGGATTTCTTCAAAACGCGTCTATTCCTGCGCGTGCTGCGCGTCCAATAGTGATCGGCCGGCTGTAGGGCCAATGAACCACTACTTTTAACATTACTGCCCGCCAGCCGCCATGGCGGCACGCCGTATGGAGCTTTGGCCGGGGGCGACTTTCATATAGGTGCAATTTGAGCATGCATTTTCTTTTGTGACAAAGGCTTATGCTGTGTTTTTGCACAGGTGTGACAGCAAATGTAGCGGATGGTGCCTGCGGTTTCATGAATGTGTAGGAAATTGCCTAATTTCATTGCCTGTAGCGGCCTCTTCGCGGGCGCGCCCGCTCCCACAGGTCCCGTGCAGGCTCCGAGGGCGAAGAAGCCAAAGAGATTGACCCTGCTTTTCACCCGCGCCATGCTGCCCGCTCCCCTCCCCCACCGCACGATAGACCATGCTCACCTGGCTAACCCGCGACTCGCTGACCTTCCCGCCCCTGGAAAAGGCCCTGCACGACCCCAACGGCCTTCTGGCGGCCGGCGGCGACCTTACCCCCGAGCGCCTGGTGCAGGCCTATCGCCACGGTTGCTTCCCGTGGTACCAGGACGGCCAACCGATCCTGTGGTGGTCACCCGACCCGCGCACCGTGCTGCTGCCAGGCCAGCTGCACGTGTCGCGTTCGCTGGCCAAGCTGATGCGCCAGGGCCGCTATCAGGTCAGCTTCGATACCGACTTCCCTGCCGTGATCGCCGCCTGCGCCGCGCCGCGCGACTATGCCGACGGCACGTGGATCACCGACACCATGCGCAATGCCTACTGCGAACTGCACCGGCGCGGCATCGCCCACTCGGTGGAGGTACGCCAGGACGGCGAGTTGGTCGGTGGCCTGTACGGCCTGGCCATGGGCCAGCTGTTCTTCGGCGAGTCGATGTTCAGCCGTGCCGACAATGCCTCCAAGGTTGGCTTCGTGACCTTGGTCAACCACCTGCGTCAGGCCGGTTTCGTGTTGATCGACTGCCAGATGCCGACCAACCACCTGCACAGCCTGGGCGCCCACGCGATCAGCCGCGCCGAGTTCGCCGGCTACCTGGCACGCCACCTCGACCAGCCCAACAGCGCCACATGGGTTGCCTAGGCGAGTTTGCGTAGCTGGCTTACACTTAAAACAAAGTCTCACCGAAGGGGTTGATCATGACAGAGTTGGCGCGGTTGAAGTTCTATGCCACTCAGCCCCACTCCTGCAGCTACCTGCCCGAGGAACAGGCAACCACACTGTTCCTCGACCCCAGCCAGCCGATGGACGTGAACGTGTACGCCGACCTGTCGGAAATGGGCTTTCGGCGCAGTGGCGACCACCTGTACCGGCCTCATTGCCAGAACTGCAACGCCTGCGTACCGGCCCGCATCCCGGTGGCGCGCTTCATCCCCAACCGCCAGCAACGGCGCATTCTCAAGCGCAACGCCGACCTGACCGTGACGGCAGCACGCCCAACGTTCAAGGAAGAGTACTTCGAGCTGTACTGGCGCTATATCGAAACGCGCCACGCCGACGGTGACATGTACCCGCCCAGCCGCGACCAGTTTTCCACCTTCCTGGTGCGCGACCTGCCGTTCTGCTGGTTTTACGAGTTCCGCCTGGAGGGCCGGCTGATGGCGGTGGCAGTGTGCGACCTGCTGCCCAACGGCATGTCGGCGGTGTACACCTTCTACGAGCCGGACGAAGAGCGGCGCAGCCTTGGCCGCTTTGCCATCCTGTGGCAAATCACCGAAGCCCTGCGCCAGGAGCTGGAGGCGGTTTACCTGGGGTACTGGATCAAGAACTGCAAAAAAATGAATTACAAGACGCAGTATCGGCCAATCGAGCTGCTGATTAACCAGCGCTGGGTCACCCTCAACTGAAAGCCTTGGCTTGACACACACTTTTCCGGCATAATCCACGCCACTTTTTTGCCCGGTGCGGTTATGCGTCGGGCCAACACTGGATCCGAGGGTTCTACTGCATGTCGAAAGAAGACAGCTTCGAAATGGAAGGTACTGTCGTCGACACCCTGCCCAACACCATGTTCCGCGTGGAGTTGGAAAACGGGCACGTCGTAACCGCGCACATCTCCGGAAAGATGCGCAAAAACTACATCCGTATTCTCACTGGCGACAAGGTCCGCGTCGAACTGACGCCGTACGACCTGAGCAAGGGCCGCATCACTTACCGTGCGCGCTAAGCTCAAGCCATGAAAAAGCTCGGCCATGTGCCGGGCTTTTTTGTGCCTTCAAGATGGTAGGGGGCTGCGTTGCAGCCCTTCGCGGGCATGCCCGCTCCCACAGGGGGGTTAGCTATCACCTGTGGGAGCGGGCGTGCCCGCGAAGGGCCGCAAAGCGGCCCCAATATCACGCAACCTCGGCCGTGGTCTCGAAGTCGAACACCAGCTCGCCATCGCGCAGGTCGATGTGCACCACACCGCCATGCTCGGCCAGTTCACCAAACAGGATCTCCTCGGCCAGCGGCCGCTTGATCTTGTCCTGGATCAGCCGCGCCATTGGCCGCGCACCCATCTGCGCGTCATAGCCCGCCACCGCCAGCCAGCCGCGTGCATCATCGCTGACCTCCAGCAGTACCCGCTTGTCTTCCAGCTGCGCCTGCAGTTCGATAAGGAACTTGTCGACGATGCTCTTGATCGTCTCGGTGCTCAGGCGGCCGAACTGGATGATGGTATCCAGGCGGTTACGGAACTCTGGCGTGAAGCTCTTGCGGATCACTTCCATGGCATCGGACGCATGGTCCTGATGGGTGAAACCGATCGAGGCCCGCGCCGCGGTTTCCGCGCCAGCGTTGGTGGTCATGATCAGGATCACGTTACGGAAGTCGGCCTTGCGCCCGTTGTTGTCGGTCAGGGTACCGTGGTCCATCACCTGCAACAGCAGGTTGAAGACTTCCGGGTGGGCCTTCTCGATTTCGTCAAGCAGCAATACGCAGTGCGGTTGCTTGGTAATTGCCTCGGTCAGCAAACCACCCTGGTCGAACCCCACATACCCAGGAGGCGCACCGATCAGGCGCGACACGGTGTGGCGCTCCATGTACTCGGACATGTCGAACCGCACCAGTTCCACGCCCAGCGCCTTGGCCAGCTGGCGCGCCGCTTCGGTCTTGCCGACGCCGGTAGGGCCGGCGAACAGGAACGAACCGACAGGCTTGTCTGGCGACTTCAGGCCAGCGCGGGACAGCTTGATGGCGGTAGACAGCGAGTCGATGGCCTGGTCCTGGCCGAATACGGTCAGCTTCAGGTCACGCTCAAGGTTACGCAGCAGCTCCTTGTCGGAACTGGTGACGTGCTTCGGCGGAATCCGCGCGATCTTGGCGACGATGTCTTCGACTTGCGGCACGTCGATACGCTTGACGCGGTTGGCCTCTGGCTGCAGGCGTTGGTAGGCGCCCGCTTCGTCGATCACGTCGATGGCCTTGTCCGGCATGTGCCGGTCATTGATGTAGCGCGAAGCCAGTTCGGCAGCGGCGCGCAGGGCTTCGTCGCTGTACTCGATGTTGTGGTGGCTCTCGAAACGCCCTTTCAGGCCGCGCAGGATGCCCACGGTGTCTTCGACCGAAGGCTCGCTGACATCCACCTTCTGGAAGCGCCGAGCCAGGGCCCGGTCTTTCTCGAAGATGCCGCGAAACTCCTGGAACGTGGTGGAGCCGATGCAACGAATCTCCCCCGACGACAGCAACGGCTTGAGCAGGTTGGAGGCGTCCATCACCCCGCCCGACGCCGCACCGGCACCGATGATGGTGTGGATTTCGTCAATGAACAAGATCGCCTGCGGGCGCTTGCGCAGTTCGCCGAGCAGCGCCTTGAAGCGCTTCTCGAAATCGCCGCGGTACTTGGTACCGGCCAGCAGCGCACCCAGGTCGAGCGAGTACACCACGCTTTGTGCCAGCAGGTCAGGCACCTGGCCATCGACAATGCGCTTGGCCAGGCCTTCGGCGATGGCCGTCTTGCCGACGCCTGCCTCACCCACCAGCAACGGGTTGTTCTTGCGCCGGCGCGCCAGGATCTGCGCCACGCGCTCCACTTCCTGCTCGCGGCCTACCAGCGGGTCGATACGCCCGGCCCGGGCCAGCTCGTTCAGGTTGCTGGCATAGGCGTCCAGCGGGTTGCTCGACGAGGACGATTCACCACCCTCCTCGTCTTGCATCTCCTGGTCGCTTTCAGCATTGGAACCATGGCCCGGCACCTTGGAGATGCCATGGGCGATGTAGTTGACCACGTCGATACGGGCCACGCTCTGCTGCTTGAGCAGGAACACGGCCTGGCTTTCCTGTTCGCTGAAGATCGCCACCAGCACGTTGGCGCCGGTCACTTCGCGCTTGCCAGAGCTTTGCACGTGGAACACGGCACGCTGCAGCACACGCTGGAAGCCCAGGGTTGGCTGGGTTTCACGGTCTTCGTCGTTGACAGGGATCAACGGCGTGGTGGAATCGATGAACTCTTGCAGGTCGTGCTTGAGCTTGTCGAGATTGGCGCCACAGGCGCGCAGAACGGTCGCGGCAGCCTCATTGTCAAGGAGTGCCAACAGCAGATGTTCGACGGTCATGAACTCATGACGCTTCGAACGAGCCTCCTTGAAGGCCAGATTGAGGGTGACTTCGAGCTCGCGGTTTAACATAGCTTCACCTCATACCCAAGTGGTCGGCGATTAACCGTCCTTCTCGATTTCACAGAGTAGCGGATGCTGGCTTTCCCTGGCGTATTGGTTGACCTGCATAGCCTTTGTTTCGGCGATGTCACGGGTAAACAATCCGCACACTGCCCGCCCCTCGGTATGGACGGTCAGCATGATCTTGGTCGCCAGCTCGCGGTTCAGATTGAAGAACGTCTCGAGCACTTCGACGACGAAATCCATTGGCGTGTAGTCATCGTTGAACAAAACCACCTTGTACATCGGTGGCGCCTGCAGGATCGGCTTGGCTTCCTGAACTGCAAGACCTGAGCCGTCGTCCTCATTCGATTGCGGGCGATCCTGATTGAATGTTAGTCGAATCTCACTAGGTGCATGCATGGAAAGAATTTCATCATGAGCGTCAGGTTAAGGTTGTGGGTTGGCTGCACAGGCCACCGCCAGCGCAGGCGCCGGGCGACCTTGACTATCGGCAAAACGGTGTTACAACCAATAAGAACCCACCGTGGGCGATAAAGATCCGCGCAGTCAACCAGATTTTTCGCAAGGTTCGTATGCGGATGAAGTGGATGATACTCCAGTGATGGAGTCCTTTGCAGAGGGACATAGGGATGGCAAGCGGTAAAGTCAAGTGGTTCAACAATGCCAAGGGCTATGGATTCATCAATGAAGAAGGCAAGCATGAAGACTTGTTCGCCCATTACTCAGCCATCCAGATGGAAGGATACAAGACGCTCAAGGCCGGTGAAGCCGTGAGTTTCGAGATCATCCAAGGCCCCAAAGGCCTGCACGCGATCAACATCAGCCGAGCTTCGACTGCCTCGCCAGCGCCGGCCAGCGCACGGCCAGCCAGCAGCACTGCCGACGCCTGATCTGCAGCGCCGTCTGCCGGTATACGAAAAAACCGGCCGCTTCTTTATGGGAAGCGGCCGGTTTTCTATTGCCTTACATATGCTTGATCATTTCATCGCCAAAGCCTGAACTGCTCACCAGCGTGGCGCCATCCATCAGGCGCTCGAAGTCGTAAGTCACAGTCTTGGCCCCGATCGCACCGTTGGTGCCCTTGATGATCAGGTCGGCCGCCTCGGCCCAGCCCATGTGCCGCAGCATCATTTCTGCCGAGAGAATCACCGAGCCCGGGTTGACCTTGTCCTGCCCGGCGTACTTGGGCGCGGTGCCATGGGTAGCCTCGAACATGGCCACGGTGTCGGACAGGTTGGCGCCCGGGGCAATGCCGATACCGCCCACCTCCGCCGCCAGCGCGTCGGACAGGTAGTCACCGTTGAGGTTGAGGGTAGCAATCACATCGTACTCGGCCGGGCGCAGCAGGATCTGCTGCAGCATGGCATCGGCGATGGCGTCCTTGACGATGACCTCGCGGCCGGTCTTGGGGTTCTTGAACTTCATCCACGGGCCGCCGTCGAGCAGTTCGGCACCGAACTCGTCACGTGCCACCTCGTAGCCCCAGTCCTTGAAGGCACCCTCGGTGAACTTCATGATGTTGCCCTTGTGCACCAGCGTCAGCGACTCGCGGTCGTTGTCCACCACGTATTGCAGGGCCTTGCGCACCAGGCGCTTGGTGCCCTCTTTGGAAACGGGCTTCACACCAATGCCGCAGTCCTGGTCGAAGCGGATCTTGGTGACACCCATTTCCTCCTTGAGGAACTTGATCACCTTGTTGGCCTCGGGCGAGCCGGCCTTCCACTCGATACCGGCATAGATGTCTTCGGAGTTCTCGCGGAAGATCACCATGTCGACATCGCCGGGCTTTTTCACCGGGCTCGGCACGCCCTGGAACCACAGCACCGGGCGCAGGCACACGTACAGGTCCAGCTGCTGGCGCAAGGCCACGTTCAGCGAACGGATACCCCCACCCACCGGGGTGGTCAGCGGGCCCTTGATCGACACCACGTAATCGCGCACGGCATCGAGGGTTTCCTGGGGTAGCCAGGTGTCCTGGTCGTACACCTGGGTGGCTTTTTCGCCGGCATACACTTCCATCCAGGCGATCTTGCGCTTACCGCCGTAGGCTTTCTGCACGGCGGCATCGACCACCTTGATCATCACTGGCGAGACATCGACACCGATCCCGTCGCCTTCGATATAAGGAATGATGGGGTTATCAGGCACATTGAGCGAATGGTCTGCATTGACGGTGATCTTGGTGCCGTCGGTCGGAACCTTGATTTTCTGGTATCCCATGCTTGCACTACTCCGCTTTCGGGTGTGGTTTGGAAATCATGCGATGCAATGAGCCTAAACCACATCTGCCGACCTGCAAGGCATGCGACAACCCGCCACATTGCCGCTACGTCTTTGGTCTTATAAATGGGCCGATATCACTTGGCCTTGCTGATTAGCCCGAATGGTTTGGTATACTCCGCCGCGACCGAAGGGTCATCGGGGCGAATCCCAGGAAAATGCGGACCGCCCTAGGCCATGAATGGCCGTAAAGCCTGGGTTGTTACCGCACCCCAGCACTTGACGCTCGACTGATGCATCCACCATCACCGCTCGCAGCCTCTCGACTTTCCGCTCATGGCGTTGCCAGGGCGATGCGCCTACCCTGCGCACCACGAGACTCGAGCACGCTCAGCACACAGAGAGTTAACCCGCATGCCCACCCGTTCCAAGATCATCTATACCTTCACCGACGAAGCCCCCGCCCTCGCCACCTACTCGCTGCTGCCGATCATCGAAGCGTTCACCGCTTCGGCTGACATCGCCGTCGAAACCCGCGACATCTCCCTGGCCGGCCGTATCCTTGCCGCCTTCCCGGAGCAACTGGGCGCAGAGAAGCAAGTAGGCGATCACCTGGCGGAACTGGGCCAACTGGCTACCACCCCTGAAGCCAACATCATCAAGCTGCCGAACATCAGCGCCTCGGTACCGCAGCTCAAGGCCGCGATCAAGGAACTGCAAGGCAAGGGCTTCAACATCCCTGACTACGCCGACGAGCCGGCCACCGCGGAAGAAAAAGAATCCCGTGCCCGCTACGACCGTATCAAGGGTTCGGCCGTGAACCCGGTACTGCGCGAAGGCAACTCCGACCGCCGCGCACCGCTGTCGGTGAAGAACTACGCGCGCAAGCACCCGCACAAGATGGGCGCCTGGGCCGCCGACTCCAAGTCGCACGTTGCCCACATGACCCAGGGCGACTTCTACGGCAGCGAGAAAGCCGCACTGATCGAAGCTGACGACAGCCTGCGCATCGAGCTGGTTGCCAAAGACGGCAACACCACCGTCCTGAAAGAAAAGACCGCCGTCAAGGCCGCCGAAATCATCGACTGCGCCACCATGAGCCGCAAGGCCCTGAAAGCCTTCATCGCCGAGCAGATCGCCGATGCCAAGGCTTCCGGCGTGCTGCTGTCGGTGCACCTGAAAGCCACCATGATGAAGGTTTCCGACCCGATCATGTTCGGCGTCATCGTCGAAGAGTTCTACAACGACGTGCTGGCCAAGCACGCCGCTGCGCTGGCCCAGGTAGGCTTCAACGCCAACAACGGTATCGGCGACCTGTACGCCCGCATCAAAGACCTGCCAGCCGACAAGCAGGCCGAGATCGAAGCCGACATCCAGGCGCTGTACGCCGAGCGCCCAGCACTGGCCATGGTCAACTCCGACAAAGGCATCACCAACCTGCACGTGCCGAGCGACGTCATCGTCGACGCCTCGATGCCGGCCATGATCCGTGACTCGGGCAAGATGTGGAACACCGCTGGCGAACTGCAAGACGCCAAGGCCGTGATCCCGGACCGCTGCTACGCCGGCATCTACCAGGCCACCATCGAAGACTGCAAGGCTAACGGTGCCTTCGACCCGACCACCATGGGCAGCGTGCCGAACGTTGGCCTGATGGCACAAAAGGCCGAAGAGTACGGCTCCCACGACAAGACCTTCCAGATCAAGGCCGACGGCGTAGTTCGCGTGGTCGATGGCAAAGGCAACGTCGTACTGGAGCAGAACGTCGAAGCCGGTGACATCTTCCGCATGTGCCAGACCAAGGACGCGCCTATCCAGGACTGGGTCAAGCTGGCCGTCAACCGTGCCCGCCTGAGCAACACCCCTGCGGTGTTCTGGCTGGACCCGGCCCGCGCCCACGACGGCGTGATGATCGAGAAGGTACAGAAGTACCTGAAGGATCACGACACTGCCGGCCTGGACATCCGTGTTCTGGCCCCGGTCGACGCTATCAAGTTCTCCCTGGCCCGCATTCGCGAAGGCAAGGACACCATTTCGGTGACCGGCAACGTGCTGCGCGACTACCTGACCGACCTGTTCCCGATCATGGAGCTGGGCACCAGCGCCAAGATGCTGTCGATCGTGCCGCTGATGAACGGCGGTGGCCTGTTCGAAACCGGCGCCGGCGGTTCGGCACCGAAGCACGTGCAGCAGCTGGTTGAAGAGAACTTCCTGCGTTGGGACTCGCTGGGTGAATTCCTGGCCCTGGCCGCTTCCCTGGAGCACCTGGGCAACACCTACGCCAACCCGCGCGCCAAGGTTCTGGCCAACACCCTGGACCAGGCCACCGGCAAGTTCCTCGACACCAACAAGTCGCCTTCGCGCAAAGTCGGTGGTATCGACAACCGCGGCAGCCACTTCTACCTGACCCTGTACTGGGCCCAGGCCCTGGCTGCCCAGGCTGACGACGCTGCCCTGCAGGCACGCTTCGCCCCACTGGCAAAAACCCTGACCGAGAACGAGGAGACCATCGTCGCCGAGCTCAACGCCGTTCAGGGCAAGCCGGCCGACATCGGGGGCTACTACGCCCCGGATGCCGAGCTGACCGCCAAGGTGATGCGCCCAAGCCAGACCCTGAACAGCGCCATTGCTGCCCTGTAAGGTTCGCTTGAAGTAACAGCCCAAACCCCGGCCACGCACCGGGGTTTGTGCTTTCTGGACATTGGGGCCGCTTTGCGGCCCTTCGCGGGCTTGCCCGCTCCCACAGGAAAGATGCTGCCTGCAAGACCTGCACTGCACCTGTGGGAGCGGGCAAGCCCGCGAAGGGCTGCAAAGCAGCCCCATCCATCCAAAAGGACACCGCAAATGACCTGGCAACCCCACATCACCGTCGCCACCATCGTCGAACACGATGGCAAGTTCCTCTTCGTCGAGGAATTCAAAGCCAACCAGCACGTATTCAACCAACCCGCCGGCCACCTCGAACCCAATGAAACCCTGCCCCAGGCCGCCCTGCGCGAAACCCTGGAAGAAACCGCCTGGGAAGTCGAGCTCACCGGTGTGGTCGGCATCTACCTGTACACCGCCCCCAGCAACGGCGTGACCTACCAGCGCATCTGCTTCGCCGCCCGCCCCGTTCGCCACCACGCCGACCTGGCCCTGGACAGCGACATCGTCCGCGCCGTTTGGCTGACCCGCGACGAACTGCTGGCCGACCCTGCCCGCTGGCGCAGCGAGCTGGTGCCGCGCTGCCTCGACGACTACCTCGCAGGCCCGCTGCACAGCCTTGAACTGCTACGCGACTGACGCAACGCCACGGGTTTGATAGAATCGGCGTTTTTCCCCTCTGATACACACCGGTACCCATGACCAGCCCAGCACTCAAAGACCCCGCCAAGACCCGCGTCATCGTCGGCATGTCCGGCGGCGTGGACTCTTCCGTCTCCGCCCTTCTGCTCATGGAGCAGGGCTACCAGGTGGAAGGGCTGTTCATGAAGAACTGGGAAGAAGACGACGGCACCGAATACTGCACCGCCCGCGAAGACCTGGCCGACGCCCAGGCCGTGTGCGACCGCATCGGTATCAAGCTGCACACCGCCAACTTCGCCGCCGAATACTGGGACAACGTGTTCGAGCACTTCCTTGAAGAGTACAAGGCCGGCCGCACCCCCAACCCGGACATCCTCTGCAACCGCGAAATCAAGTTCAAGGCGTTCCTCGACTACGCCCTGTCGCTGGGGGCCGACCTGATCGCCACCGGCCACTACGTGCGCCGCCGCGACACAGGCGAACTGACCGAACTGCTCAAGGGCCTGGACCCGAACAAGGACCAGAGCTACTTCCTGCACGCCGTCGGCGGCAAAGAGATTGCCCGCACCCTGTTCCCGGTCGGCGAGCTGGAAAAACCCGAGGTTCGCGCCATCGCCGAAAAGCACGGCCTGGCCACCGCCAAGAAGAAGGACTCCACCGGTATCTGCTTCATTGGCGAGCGCCGCTTCAGCGACTTCCTCAAGCAGTACCTGCCAGCCCAGCCGGGCAACATCGAAACCACCGAGGGTGAAGTGATCGGCCGCCACCACGGCCTGATGTACCACACCATCGGCCAGCGCCAGGGCCTGGGCATCGGCGGCCTGAAGGACGCCGGTGACGAGCCGTGGTACGTGCTGCACAAAGACCTCACCCGCAACGTGCTGGTGGTTGGCCAGGGCAACGAACACCCATGGCTGTTCTCCCGCGCCCTGCTCGCCTCGGAAATCTTCTGGGTCAACCCGATAGACCTCGGCAGCCCACGCCAGCTGACTGCCAAGGTGCGCTATCGCCAGAGCGACCAGCAGTGCACCCTGGAACTGACCGAAACCGGCTACCGCGCTGTGTTCGACGAGCCGCAGCGCGCCGTCACCCCAGGCCAGTCGGTGGTGTTCTACGACGGTGAAGTGTGCCTGGGCGGCGGTGTGATCGAAGCTGCCGAGCCGTGGAGCCCCCGCGCATGAGCAATCTGCAGGAGCAGCTGATTGCGCTGGGCGGTGTGTTCCAGGCTGCCGTGCTGGTCGACCGCATCGCCCGCACCGGCCAGGCCAGCGAGGCCAACATTGGCTGCATGCTTGGCAGCCTGCTGGTGCGTGACCCCAAGGACACCCTGGAGGTGTTCGGCGGTGACGACCTGAACCTGCGTGACGGCTACCGTGCGCTGGTCGGCGCCCTGGAGCGCGACCCCAGCAGCCTGCAACGTGAGCCACTGCGCTATGCCCTGTCGATGCTCGGCCTGGAGCGCCAGCTGAACAAGCGTGGCGACCTGCTCGATACCATCGGCAACCGCCTGCCGCAAATCCAGTCCCAGGCTGACCATTTCGGCCTGGTTCATGAAAACGTCATTGCTTCCAGTGGAGCCTTGTACCAGGACACGCTCAGCACCTTGCGCCAGCGCATCCAGGTGCATGGCGACATGCGCTTCCTGCAGCAGCCCAACAACGCCTCGAAGATCCGCGCCCTGCTGCTGGCCGGCATCCGCGCCGCGCGCCTGTGGCGCCAGCTGGGCGGGCATCGCTGGCAGCTGGTGTTCAGCCGGCGCAAGCTGCTCAACGAACTGTACGACATGATGCGTTCGCCTTCCTGAAAAGGGCTTGGCTGCTCCGGCCTCATCGCCGGCAAGCCGGCTCCCACAGTATTTGCACTCTGCTCAAGGCCGGTGCAGTACCTGTGGGAGCTGGCTTGCCGGCGATAGGGCCAGAACAAGCAATGCACAATGTCGCACCTGATGTATGGCCCGACCTTTGGTCAGCCACCCGACTCAGGCGCATTTTTCATGTATGATATGCGCCCTTCCAAAAGCCTGACTGTCCGAGAACACCCCATGCAGCTTTCTTCGCTCACTGCGGTTTCCCCTGTAGACGGCCGTTATGCCGGCAAAACCCAGGCCTTGCGCCCCATCTTCAGCGAATTCGGCCTGATCCGTTTCCGCGCCCTGGTCGAAGTGCGTTGGTTGCAGCGCCTGGCCGCTCACCCGCAGATCGGCGAAGTGCCGGCGTTCTCCGCCGAAGCCAATGCCCTGCTGGACACCCTGGCCACCGATTTCAAGCTGGAGCACGCCGAGCGCGTCAAGGAAATCGAGCGCACCACCAACCACGACGTCAAGGCGATCGAATACCTCCTCAAGGAGCAGGCCGCCCAGCTGCCTGAGCTGGCCAAGGTCAGCGAGTTCATCCACTTCGCCTGCACCAGCGAGGACATCAACAACCTGTCCCACGCCCTGATGCTGCGCGCCGGCCGTGACGACGTGCTGCTGCCGCTGATGCGCCAGATCGCCGACGCCATCCGCGCCCTGGCCCACGCCCACGCCGACGTGCCGATGCTGTCGCGCACCCACGGCCAGCCGGCTTCGCCGACCACCCTGGGCAAGGAACTGGCCAACGTCGTGTACCGCCTGGAGCGCCAGATCGCCCAGGTTGCCGCCGTACCGCTGCTGGGCAAGATCAACGGCGCCGTGGGCAACTACAACGCTCACCTGTCGGCTTACTCCCAAATCGACTGGGAAGCCAACGCCCGCGCCTTCATCGAAGACGAGCTGGGCCTGCAGTTCAACCCGTACACCACCCAGATCGAGCCGCACGACTACATCGCCGAGCTGTTCGACGCCATCGCCCGCTTCAACACCATCCTGATCGACTTCGACCGTGATGTGTGGGGCTACATCTCGCTGGGCTACTTCAAGCAGAAGACCGTTGCCGGCGAAATCGGCTCGTCGACCATGCCGCACAAGGTCAACCCCATCGACTTCGAAAACTCCGAAGGCAACTTAGGGATAGCCAACGCGCTGTTCCAGCACCTGGCCAGCAAGCTGCCGATCTCGCGCTGGCAGCGTGACCTGACCGACTCCACCGTGCTGCGCAACCTGGGCGTGGGCTTTGCCCACAGCGTCATCGCCTATGAAGCCAGCCTGAAAGGCATCGGCAAGCTGGAAGTCAACCAAGCCCGCATCGCCGCCGACCTGGACGCTTGCTGGGAAGTACTGGCCGAGCCAATCCAGACCGTGATGCGCCGCTTCAACATCGAAAACCCCTACGAGAAGCTCAAAGAGCTGACCCGTGGCAAGGGCATCACCCCGGACGCGCTGCTGACCTTCATCGACGGCCTGGACATGCCAGCCGACGCCAAGGCCGAGCTCAAGCAGCTGACCCCCGCTACCTACATCGGTAACGCGGCAGCGCAGGCCAAACGCATCTAAGCTGACCGTCGCGTACAACGCCCGGCCTGGCCGGGCGTTTTTATTCCCGTACGAAAATTACGTTTTTTCAATAGGTTGAACATGAATCCTGATACTCCACTGCAGCTGCTCGGCGGCATCTCGGCCCGCGAATTCATGCGCGACTACTGGCAGAAGAAGCCCCTGCTGGTGCGCCAGGCCTTCCCGGACTTCATCAGCCCGATCGATCCCGACGAACTGGCCGGCCTGGCCCTGGAAGAAGAAGTCGAGTCGCGCATCGTGCTTGAGCACGGCGCCCACCCGTGGGAGCTGCGCCGCGGCCCGTTCAACGAAGACACCTTCGCCGAGTTGCCGGAAAAGGACTGGACCCTGCTGGTACAAGCCGTCGACCAGTTCGTACCGGAAGTGGCCGAGCTGCTGGAAAACTTCCGCTTCCTGCCCAGCTGGCGCATCGATGACGTGATGATCAGCTTCGCCGCCCCGGGTGGCAGCGTTGGCCCGCACTTCGACAACTACGACGTGTTCCTGCTGCAAGGCCACGGCGAGCGCAACTGGAAGATCGGCCAGATGTGCGACAGCGACAGCCCGCTGCTGGAGCACGCCGACCTGCGTATCCTGGCCGAGTTCGAACAGAGCGGCGAGTGGACCCTGGAGCCAGGTGACATGCTCTACCTGCCACCGCGCCTGGCCCACTACGGCGTGGCCGTGGACGACTGCCTGACCTACTCGGTCGGCTTCCGCGCCCCTAGCGCCGCCGAAGTGCTGACCCACTTCACCGACTTCCTGGGCCAGTTCCTGCCCGACGAAGAGCGCTACAGCGACGCCGACGCCCAGCCGGTAAGTGACCCGCACCAGATCCAGCACGACGCCCTCGACCGCCTCAAGGCGCTGCTCGACAAGCACATGAACGACAAGGACCTGCTGCTGACCTGGTTCGGCCAGTTCATGACCGAGCCGCGCTACCCGGAGCAGGTTGCCGGCGAAGCGCTGAGTGAAGAGGAGCTGGTAAAAGCCCTCGAAGATGGCGCCATCCTGATCCGCAACCCGAGCGCACGCCTGGCCTGGTCCGAGCTCAACGACGACCTGATGCTGTTCGCCAGCGGTCGCAGCTGCCCACTGCCGGCCAAACTGCGCGAGTTGCTGAAGCTGGTATGCGCGGCCGATGCCCTGCACATCGACAACCTGGCAGAGTGGCTGGAAGACGAAGATGGCCTTATGCTAGTGCAGCAGCTGGTCCAACAAGGCAGCCTGGGATTCGCCGATGAATAAAATTCGTGTGTGCCTCGCCGACTGGCACAAGGACAATGCCGACATCCGCCGTATCCGCGAAGCGGTGTTCATTGCCGAACAGCACGTGCCACCAGAGTTGGAGTGGGACTCGGACGACCCGAGCGCGGTGCACTTCCTGGCCCTGGAAGGCGACTACCCGATCGGCACGGCCCGCCTGCTGCCTGATGGCACCATTGGCCGGGTTTCGGTACTGAAGGACTGGCGCGGGCTGAAGGTAGGTGATGCACTGATGAACGCAGTGATCGCCGAAGCGCAGAACCGCGACCTGAAGCAGCAGATGCTCAGCGCCCAGGTACACGCCACGCCGTTCTACGAGCGACTGGGCTTTCGCGTAGTCAGCGAAGAGTTCCTCGAAGCCGGCATCCCGCACGTGGACATGGTGCGCGACTCGCGCGCCTGATACCTGTACCGGCCTCTTCGCGGGCTTGCCCGCTCCCACAGGGACCCCACAACAGCTGAAATCTGTGGAGATCCTGTGGGAGCGGGCAAGCCCGCGAAGAGGCAGGCACAGCCAAATACATTCCCGCTGACAAAAACCTGTACATCCATCCAGATAAAGCTTGCCTGCGCGCCCCCGCTTGCGCATCCTAGTGCCCATCACCCCCGATGAAGCGTTCCCGGCCATGCGCCTGTTCCTCTGCGAAAAACCCTCCCAGGCAAAAGACATCGCCAAAGTGCTCGGCGCCACCCGCAAGGGCGACGGCTGCTGGCAAGGCACCGACGTCTGCGTAACCTGGTGCATCGGCCACCTGCTGGAAACCGCCCCGCCCGACAGCTACGACGAACGCTACAAGCGCTGGAACCTCGCCGACCTGCCGATCATCCCGGACAAGTGGAAGATGCTGGTCAAGCCCAAGACCGCCAGCCAGTTCAAGGCAGTCAAGCGCCTGCTCGGCGAAGCGCGGGAGCTGGTAATCGCCACTGATGCCGACCGCGAAGGCGAAATGATCGCCCGTGAGCTGGTTGAGCATTGCCGCTATCGCGGCCCGGTGCAGCGCCTTTGGCTGTCGGCACTGGATGATGCCTCCATCCGCAAGGCTCTGGCACGCCTGCTGCCGGGCCACGAAACCTTCAACCTGTACCACTCGGCACTGGGCCGCTCGCGCGCCGACTGGCTGATCGGCATGAACATGAGCCGGCTGTTCACCTTGCTGGGCCGCCAATCCGGCTACCAGGGCGTGTTGCCGGTAGGCCGGGTGCAAACGCCCACCTTGCGTCTGGTGGTCGACCGCGACCGCAGCATCGCCGACTTCGTGCCGGTGCCGTTCTGGGCCATCGACGTACAGCTGGAACATGCCGGCCAACACTTCAACGCCCAATGGCGCGCCCCCGAGGACGCCTGCGACGATCAGGGCCGCTGCCTGAACCAGGCCCTGGCACAGCAAGCCGCCACCGACATTGGCAGTGCCGGCACTGCCCGGGCCATCAAGGTAGCCACCGAGCGCGTGCGCGAAGCCGCACCGCTGCCTTTCGACCTGGGCACCCTGCAGGAGCTGTGCTCGAAAAAATTCGGCCTCGGTGCCCAGGAAACCCTCGACATCGCCCAAGCCCTGTACGAAACCCACAAACTGATCACCTACCCGCGCAGCGACTGCGGCTACCTGCCGCAAAGCCAGCACGCCGAGGCGCCGGCAATCCTTGCCGCCCTGCAACGGGCCGATGCCAGCCTGGCGCCGCTGCAGCCCTACCTGGAGCCGCAACGCCGCTCGCGGGCGTGGAACGACGCCAAGGTCAGCGCCCACCACGGCATCATCCCCACCGCCGCCGCCAGCGATCCGTCGCGCCTGCCGGCCAAGCACAAGGCGGTGTATACCCTGATCCGCGCCCGCTACCTGGCACAGTTCCTGCCCAACCACGAGTACGACCGCACCCAGGCCGACTTCGACTGTGCCGGCCATGCCCTGCGCGCCGTGGGCAAGCAAATTGTCGAGCCGGGCTGGCGCCGCGCCCTGCCCGAGGCGTTGACCCCGGCCAAGGGCCGCGAGGCCCCACCGGCCCAGGTGCTGCCAACGCTGCGTGAAGGCCAGGACTGCAACGTGCAAGGCCTGCAATTGAAGGACCTGTGGACCCAGCCGCCCAAGCCGTTCACTGAAGGCGACCTGATCAAGGCCATGAAGAATGTGGCCAAGCTGGTGGACGACCCACGCCTGAAGCAGAAGCTCAAGGAAACCACCGGCATCGGTACCGAGGCCACCCGCGCCAGCATCATCCAGGGCCTGCTCGACCGCGGCTACCTGGTGAAGAACGGCAAGGCGCTGTCGGCCACGCCAGCGGCCTTCAGCCTGATCGATGCCGTGCCCCGTGCCATCGCCGACCCTGGCACCACGGCCATCTGGGAGCAGGCGCTGGACATGGTGCAGAGTGGTGAGATGAGCCTTGAAGAGTTCGTTGCCCGGCAATCGGCGTGGATGGGCAAGCTGGTCGAGCGGTGTAGCGGTATGCGCATGACCATCAGCGGCCCGGCGGCGGGGGCTGCGCCGCCGTGGAAGAAGAAGCGGCGCGGTGGGGGGAAAGGTAAAACAGCTGGCAGCAAGCCGGCCGCCAGCAAGCCGCGTCAGCCCCGGAAAAAAGCGACAACCTGAACATTCTGCATCGCCTTTACCGGCCTCTTCGCGGGCACGCCCGCTCCCACAGGGATTTCACAAGGTCTGAAGCCTGTGCAGTACCTGTGGGAGCGGGCGTGCCCGCGAAGAGGCCTGTACAGGCAATACATCACGACCAGGCAGACCACAAATTGGACTGACACATTGGCACCATGAAATTTACCTGCTAAGTTTTCATGAAAATAATCACAATAATTTTCACGAGGCCTCTGCATGTTCAAACAGTCCGCCCAGCACGTCGCCAGCTATTACGCCCAGACCTACCCCGCCCACATCCCCCAGCGCCCTACCCTGCAAGGCACCCACGACACCGATGTGCTGATCATCGGCGCCGGTTTCAGCGGCCTGCATAGCGCCCTGCGGCTTACCCAGGCCGGCAAGCGCGTAACCCTGCTGGAGGCCAGCCGGGTTGCCTGGGCTGCCTCCGGGCGCAACGGTGGCCAGGCACTGCTGGGCTGGTCGTGCGACATGCCGCCACTGGAAAAGGCCTTGGGCGTGGAACGCACCCGGCGCCTGTGGGCCAGCATGTGCTGGGCCGCTGACGAAATGCGCGCGCTCCCCCAGCGCCACGGCTTCGATGTCGATTACCGGCTGGGCAGCCTATGGACGGCGGTGCTACCGCGCCGGGTGAAACTGCTTGAACAAGCCCTGCAAGAGGCTGAACACAAATGGGGCTACGATGCCCTGCGCCTGATCGGCCATGAAGAGCTGCCGCACTGGGTCGACAGCCCACGCTACCAGGCTGCGTTATACGATGCCAAAGGCGCCCACCTCAACCCACTGAAACTGGCCCAGGGCCTGGCCAGCACCATCGAGGCTACCGGCGGGCGTATCTACGAACAAAGCCAGGTGCACAGCTATCAGCAGGCTGGCGACGGCCATGTCGCCCGTACCGACCGCGGCGAAGTACGCTGCCAGGTGTTGGTGCTGGCCTGCAACGCCTACATCGACCGCCTCGACCGCAGCCTGTCGCGGCGCCTGCTGCCGGTAGGCTCCTACCAGGTGGCCACCGCACCACTGGACCCCGACCTGGCCCGTTCGCTGCTGCCGCGCAACAGTTGCGTGATCGACAACCAGTTCGTGCCCGACTACTTCCGCCTTACCCCAGACCACCGCCTGCTGTTCGGCGGCGGCTGCACCTACCTGGGCGGCATTCCCAAGGACGTCGCCAGCGCCACCCGCCCCTACCTGGAGCGGGTGTTCCCGCAGCTGGCCGGGGTGGCCATCGAGTATGCTTGGGGCGGCCATATCGATTGCAGCATCCAGCGTACACCGGACGTCGGCCGCGACGGGCAGCGCTATTGGCTGCAGGGCTTCTCCGGCCATGGTGTGCTACCGACTTTGGCGGCGGCGCGGGCGGTGAGCGATGCCATTCTTGGCGATGACGACCTGCTTGAGTTGTACCAGGGCATCGACAACGGCCGCTTCCCCGGCGGCGACCTACTGGCCGCACCGCTGGAAGCCGCTGCAAAGGCCTGGTACCGCATTCGCGACCGCGTCTGATTAGTTGAGACAATTCCCCTGTGGGAGCGGGCATGCCCGCGAAACAAGCGGCGCGGTGGATGGCACCGGCTTTGCCGGTGTTCGCGGGCTCGCCCGCTCCCACAGGGGACCGTGCAAGTCCGCACCCCACAATCTCCAATACCCAGCAAAATCCCTCCTATTCTCAATAACTCCCTTCGCTTCCTGCACCCAGGAGACACGACCATGAGCTATGTAACCACGAAGGACGGCGTACAGATTTTCTACAAGGACTGGGGCCCACGCGACGCACCGGTCATCCACTTCCACCACGGCTGGCCGCTCAGCGCGGACGACTGGGACGCACAGATGCTGTTCTTCCTCGCCCAGGGTTTCCGCGTGGTCGCCCACGACCGCCGTGGCCATGGCCGTTCCAGCCAGGTATGGGATGGCCACGACATGGACCACTACGCCGACGACACTGCTGCCGTGGTCGCGCACCTGGGCACCCAGGGCGCTGTGCATGTCGGCCATTCGACCGGCGGTGGCGAGGTGGTGCGCTACATGGCCCGCCACCCCGAGGATAAAGTGGCCAAGGCGGTGCTGATCGCTGCGGTGCCACCACTGATGGTGCAAACACCCGGCAACCCCGGTGGCCTGCCCAAATCGGTGTTCGACGGTTTCCAGGCCCAGGTCGCCAACAACCGCGCACAGTTCTACCGGGATGTACCGGCCGGCCCGTTCTACGGCTACAACCGCCCCGGTGTCGAAGCCAGCGAAGGCATCATCGGCAACTGGTGGCGCCAAGGCATGATCGGCAGTGCCAAAGCCCATTACGATGGCATCGTGGCGTTTTCGCAGACAGATTTCACCGACGATCTGAAGGGCATCCAGCAGCCGGTGCTGGTGATGCATGGGGATGATGACCAGATCGTACCGTACGAGAACTCGGGGCCGCTGTCGGCGAAGTTGCTGCCCAATGGCACGCTCAAGACATACAAAGGCTACCCGCATGGCATGCCGACCACCCATGCCGATGTGATCAATGCGGACTTGCTGGCGTTTATCCGCAGCTGATCTAGTCGCCTGAACCGGCCTCTTCGCGGGCACGCCCGCTCCCACAGTCTTGTGCAGTACTTGTGGGAGCGGGCGTGCCCGCGAAAGGGCCGGCACTGGCAACTCGTCCATCCCAGGATTACCATACCCCGCTTCCAGCGCAGCCCTTTGCTGCCTCCCTGCCTGCCAAAACCCCATGCCCTTCGAACTCACCGTAGAACCCTTAACCCTGCTGATCCTGGCCCTGGTCGCCTTCGTTGCCGGTTTCATCGACGCCATCGCCGGTGGCGGCGGCTTGCTCACCACCCCGGCCCTGCTTACCGCCGGGATGCCACCGCACCTGGTGCTGGGCACCAACAAACTCAGCTCCACCTTCGGTTCAGCCACCGCAGGCTTCACCTACTACAAGCGCAAACTGTTCCACCCGGCCCAGTGGCGCCCGGCGTTGTTCGCCACCCTGATCGGGGCCTCGATCGGCGCAGTGGTTGCCCACTACATGCCAGCCGAATGGCTGAACAAGATGCTGCCGGTGATCGTCTTCGCCTGTGGCATCTACCTGCTGTTCGGCGGCACGCCCAAGGCGCCGCTGGATGCCGATGCCCCTATCAGGAAGAAATGGCAGGTGCCGCAAGGCTTCACCCTCGGGTTCTACGATGGCGTGGCCGGCCCTGGCACCGGGGCCTTCTGGACGGTCAGTACCTTGCTGCTGTACCCCATCGACCTGGTCCGCGCCAGCGGCGTAGCGCGCAGCATGAACTTCGTCAGCAACATCGCGGCGCTGACGGTGTTCATCATTTCCGGGCAGGTGGACTACATCGTCGGCCTGTGCATGGGCCTGTCGGTGATGGTCGGCGCCTTCTTCGGTGCACGCACGGCGATCAGCGGCGGCAGCAAGTTCATTCGCCCTGTGTTCATCACCGTGGTGCTGGCACTGACTGTGCGCTTAGCGTGGCAGCACTGGTTCGGCCAGGCCTAACCGACGAGCCACATACAAATCGATCAGGTACCGGGCAATCGACCGCCCGGCCGGCAGCGGCGGCAGGTCGTGGACGCTGAACCACTGGGCGTCCTCGATCTCGTCCGGCTGCATGACGATATCGCCGCCCGCATACTCGGCGTGAAAACCAAGCATCATCGAGTGCGGGAACGGCCAGCACTGGCTACCAACGTACTGGATGTTCTGCACCTCCACCGCCACTTCTTCACGCACTTCGCGCACCAGGCAGTCCTCCGCCGACTCGCCCGGCTCGGCAAAGCCCGCCAGGGTGCTGTACACCCCAGTGACGAAACGCGGCGAGCGCGCCAGCAGGATTTCATCACCACGGGTCACCAGCACGATCATGCTCGGCGAAATACGCGGGTAACTGCGCAGCTCGCACGGCTGGCAATACATCGCCCGCTCCCAGCGGATTTGCGCCATCGCCTGCCCGCAGCTGCCGCAAAAGCGGTGCTCGCGGGCCCAGGTGCCGATCTGCGCGGCATAACCCAGCACCTTGTAGGTGTCGAAGTCACCTTCGAGCATGAAGGTACGCAGGCCGCGCCAACTGCACCCAGGCATCTCGGTAGCACTGCGCAGTTCCAGCAGGAACACCGGCTGGCCGTCGAAATGGCCGATGCCGTGCTCGCACAGCACATCGAGGTCCTGGCGCTTGAGCCAGTCGCGGGGGAACAGCGCGCCGTTGTCGTCCACCAGGAACCCTTCCGGGCTGCGGGCCACGGCCAGCCCCCCGGTGATCTGCGGGTCGAGTACTGCGGTAGTCCAGCGTGCTGACATGTCGGGGGGTTCCTTGACTGCGCGTCCCCCGGCCCGATCAGTCGGCGAACGTCGGTTTCTGTTTGCTCATGTGCGCCGCCACGGCCACACGCAGGTCTTCGGACTGCAGCATCGCGGCGTTCCAGGTGGCGATGTAGTCCAGGCCATCGTCAATGCGATGGTCACGCATGTAGCTGAGCATTTCCTTGGTGCCGGCCACAGCGATCGGCGATTTTGCGGCAATCTCGCGGGCGATGGCAAAGACCCCGTCGAGCAATGCGGCCTGATCATCATAGACCCGGTTGACCAGGCCGATGCGCAGGGCTTCGTCCGCCGCAACGTTGCGCCCGGTAAAGGCCAGCTCACGCATCATGCCGTCGCCGATGATACGTGGCAAACGTTGCAGTGTGCCGACATCGGCCGCCATGCCCATGTCGATTTCCTTGATCGAGAACTGGGCATCGCTGCTGCAGTAGCGCATGTCGCAGGCGGAGACCAGGTCGATGGCGCCGCCGATGCAGTAGCCCTGTACCGCAGCCAGTACCGGCTTGCGGCATTTGTCCACGGCCGTGAACGAGGCCTGCAGGCGCTGAATGGTACCGCGCAGGAAGCGTGCATTACGGCCCACGTCCTTGCCCATCTGCCCGGCCAGCGACGCCAGCATCATCAGGTCGATACCGGCAGAAAAATGCTTGCCGGCACCGCTGATGACCACCGCGCGCACCGCATCGGTGTCGTCGATCCACTGGAAGATGTCGATGATCTCCTCCCAGAAGGCAGCGTTCATCGCGTTGACCTTTTCCGGGCGGTTGATCTGAACGTGGGCGATGCTGTCGGTCAGTTCGACCTTGAATGCGCTGTACTCGGTCACGGGCGGCACTCCTGTGGGTGAAGGGTTCATGGCAGGGATGGTAACCCAGCCCGATGACCGCACTTGTGCCAAAAGCGGGACTGCACGCCTTGCCTAAGGCGTGCCGATCCTGAAGCGTTTCCGTTGCAGATGACCACGCCGCAGGCGCTGTACGAAGTGTCGATTTTGCCCGTTGCCATTCGACTACCCTGAAAGCAGCCACCGGTCTGCCAACAGGAGAGTCCCCATGCGCAAACTCATCGTAGCCGCCTTCATCAGCCTCGACGGCGTCATGCAGGCCCCCGGCGGCCCGCAGGAAGATACCAGTGGTGGCTTCACCTACGGCGGCTGGATCGTACCCTACGCCGAGCAAGTATTCGGCCAGGCCATGCAGGACCTGTTCAGCCAGCCTTTCGAGCTGCTGCTGGGGCGGCGCACCTACGATATCTTTGCCGGCTACTGGCCCGGGATAAAAGACGACTCACAAGATTTTTCCATCGCCAACCTGTTCAACAGCGTGGCCAAGCACGTGGCCACCCACACCCCTGCGACCCTCGACTGGTACAACAGCCACGCCCTCGGCGCGGACGTCGGCGCAGCGGTACGTGCACTGAAACAGCAGGACGGCGCCGCCCTGCTGACCCAAGGCAGCGCCGAACTGGTGCAGCAACTGCTGGCGGCCGGCCTGGTCGATGAATTGCAACTACTGGTCCACCCGCTGCTGCTTGGCCACGGCAAACGCCTGTTCGGCGACGACGCGGCAGCGACGGCGTTCACCCTGCAACACTCACAGGTTACGCCCTCCGGCGTGATCATCGCCCGCTACGTACGTGCCGGCCAGGTGCAGACCGGTTCGTTCGACTGAGTGAAATTGCGTACAACTTTTGCCCCGCGCCCGCATCGAAACACAGGTAGGCTCCCATCCGCTCCAAGGAGGTTCACCATGGCGCTACGCACCCCGCTGCTGCTGTCCTGCATCACCCTGGCCCTGCTTGGCTGCGCCGGCAACGATCACCCGGCACCGCCGCGCACCCAGCAGGTCGACCTGCAACGTTATCAGGGCACCTGGTATGAACTGGCGCGGTTGCCGATGTTCTTCCAGCGCAACTGTGTGCAGTCCGAGGCGCACTATGGCCTGCGCCCGGATGGCCGGATCGACGTAACCAACCGCTGCCGGGAAAAGGACGGCCAGTGGAATGAAGCCAAGGGGATTGCCGAGGCCCAGCAACCGGGCAGCACCGACAAGTTGTGGGTGCGCTTCGACAACTGGTTCAGCCGCCTGGCACCGGGCCTGACCAAGGGCGAATACTGGGTGCTGTACCACGACAAGGACTACCGCGTGGCGTTGGTCGGCCACCCCAACCGCGAATACCTGTGGCTGCTGTCGCGCACGCCTGCGGTCACCGACCAGCAACGTGAACAGCTGCTGACCATCGCACGGGAACAAGGCTATGACACCGGGAAGCTCATCTGGCGCCAGGCAGACTAGCAGGCCGTCGACGGCGGGCGGCAATCCGGCTAAGGTGTGCGCCCTTTATCACCTCGAAGGAACGAGCCCGTTGAGCACCCAGCCGCTGCAAGCACACCGTATTCGTTTTCTGGCCGTGTACGATGCGCGCTTCGATGACAGCAGCCCGTTCCGCGCCCGCTGGTGCGACAGCGCCGACTTCACGCGGATAGGCCCCTTGGTGCCACAAGGGTTGCAGGCGCTGCTGCACGAGCTGTCGCTGTTGAGCTAGGAGCCTGAGCATGGACCTGCTGTTTATGGGTACCTCCGCCGGGGTGCCGACCAAGGCGCGCAATGTCAGCGCCACAGCCGTGATCGAAGCCAGTGGCAGCCACTGGTACCTGGTCGACTGCGGCGAAGGCACCCAGCACCAACTGCTGCACACCCCGCTGTCCATCCGCGACCTGCGCGCCATCTTCATCACCCATGTGCACGGCGATCACTGCTTTGGCCTGCCCGGCCTGCTGGCCAGCGCCGGCATGAGCGGGCGCACCCAGCCGCTGGAGCTGATCTTGCCCGCAGCGCTGCATGAGTGGGTACGCCAGGGCCTGGCGGCCAGCGACACCTTCCTGCCGTTCGAGCTTCGCCTGCTGGCCGTGGAGGGCTTGGCCGAATGGCGCAGCGAGACCCTGCAAGTGACCACCGTGCAGTTGTCACACCGGGTACCGAGCGTCGCGTTCGTATTTACCGAACTCAACCCGGAGCCTCGCCTGGACATCCAGCGCCTGGAAGCCGAAGGCATCCCACGCGGCCCTATATGGGGCGAACTGGCCAAAGGCCTGAAGGCGCAGCATGGCGGGCAGTGGCTGAACGGTAACGACTACTTGCGCCCTTCGCGCCCGCCCCGCCGGGTGGTTGTGTGCGGGGACAACGACAACCCCGAACTGCTGGCCGATGCCGCCAAAGGCGCGGATGTGCTGGTGCATGAAGCCACGTTCACCCAGGCAGTGGTCGAGCGTACCGGGGTCACCTTCGGCCACAGCACGGCAGCAGCGGTGGCGCGCTTTGCCGAAGCGGCGGGCGTGCGCAACCTGGTGCTGACACACTTCAGCGCCCGCTACCAGAACGACCCCAGGCGCAGCCCGAATATCGATAACGTACGTGACGAAGCCCTCGCCCACTACCACGGGCGACTGACCCTGGCGCAGGACCTGCAGCGCTATCACATGGGGCGCGATGGCTGTCTTGAGCCGGCCGAATGAATTAGCATTGCCGGTTTTTCCAAAAGGACTTGGCCATGCAACGCATCGTGATCCTGGGTAACGCCGGCAGCGGTAAATCGACCCTGGCCCGACAGATAGGCACCCGCCTCGGTACGCCGGTGGTGCACCTCGACACCTTGTTCTGGGAGGCGGGTTGGGTAGAACCGGATGCCGGCATTTTCCGCAACCGGGTACGCGATGCGGTTGCCGGGGATGCGTGGGTGTGCGAGGGCAACTACAGCCGACGTACCTTCGACCTGCGCTTGCCACGGGCCGACCTCGTCATCTGGCTGGATACACCACGGCTGACATGCCTGAAGCGGGTAATCCTGCGCAGCGTGCTGAACAAACCACGGCCAGACCTGCCGGCCGGGTGTACAGAGCGCCTGGACCGGGCGTTTCTGACCTTCTTGAAGTTTGTATGGACGTTCGACCGAGGGTATCGGCCAGGGATCGAGGCGAACCGCCAGGCGATCGGGCCACAGGTGCCGCTGGTGCACTTACGGGGTGGGCGGCAGATTGCGGCGTTTCTGGCGAGCCTTTCACTGCCTGTTCCGGCCTGATCGCCGGCAAGCCAGCTCCCACAGGGGTATCACAGGGCCTGAGGGCGGCACTGTACCTGTGGGAGCTGGCTTGCCGGCGATAGGGCCAATGCAGGCGACACCGATCTCTGGCTACGCCGCCAACCGCCCGCTGGCAATCGCCTGCGACGCTGCCAGCATTGCCCGCAGCAACACCGCACACCCTGCCGCCAGGTCACCGGGGGTGGCGTTTTCGATCTCGTTATGGCTGATGCCGTTCTCGCATGGCACGAATATCATCCCCGCTGGCCCCAGTTCGGCGAGGAAGATCGCGTCATGCCCCGCCCCGCTGACGATGTCCATGTGCGGCAAGCCCAGTGCCTGCGCCGAAGCGCGCACGGCATCGACACAGCCTTTGTCGAAGTACAGCGCCGGGAAGTCTGCCGTGGGCACCAGTTCGTGGCTCAGGCCGTGCTTGGCACAGGTCGCCTCGATCACCCCGCGCACCTCGGCAATCATCGCGTTCAGTCGTTCACCTTCCAGGTGGCGGAAGTCGAGGGTCATGCGCACCTCGCCGGGGATTACATTGCGCGAACCCGGGTAGGCTTGCAGGCAACCTACCGTGCCGCAGGCATGCGGCTGATGGCCAAGGGCGGTACGGTTGACCGCCTCCACCACGGCGGCCGCGCCGACCAGCGCGTCCTTGCGCAGGTGCATGGGCGTCGGGCCGGCGTGGGCTTCGACGCCGCGCAAGGTCAGGTCGAACCATTTCTGGCCCAGGGCGCCAAGTACTACGCCAATGGTCTTGGCCTGGTCCTCAAGGATCGGCCCCTGCTCGATATGCGCCTCGAAATACGCGCCCACCGGATGGCCGAGTACCGCACGCGGGCCGGCGTAACCGATGGCGTTCAAGGCCTCGCCAACGCTCACGCCCTGGGCATCACGCTTGGCCAGGGTTTGCTCCAGGGTAAACTTGCCGGCGAACACCCCCGACCCCATCATGCAGGGGGCAAAGCGCGAACCTTCTTCGTTGGTCCACACCACCACTTCCAGCGGCGCCTCGGTTTCCACGCCCAGGTCGTTGAGGGTGCGGATCACCTCCAGCCCGGCCATCACGCCAAAGCAGCCATCGAACTTGCCGCCGGTAGGCTGGGTGTCGATATGGCTGCCGGTCATCACCGGCGGCAGTTTGGGATTACGCCCGGGGCGGCGCGCGAAGATGTTGCCGACGGCGTCGATGCTGACCGTGCAACCGGCGGCCTCGCACCACTGCACGAACAGGTCGCGGGCCTGGCGGTCGAGGTCGGTCAGGGCCAGGCGGCACACGCCACCCTTGGCGGTGGCGCCGAGGCGGGCCAGGTCCATCAGCGATTGCCACAGGCGGTTGCTGTCGACGTGATGGGCAGTGGTCTTGAGGATGTCTTGAACTGGAGTCACGGGTTTCTCCTTCAGGCTTTTTTGTTTTCTGTGCCGGCCTCTTCGCGGGCATGCCCGCTCCCACAGCAATTCCACATCTCTGTGGGAGCGGGCGAGCCCGCGAAGAAGCCAGCGCGGTCTCAGGGCAATGGCTTGGCCAACCGCGCGGGGTTGCGAGCCGCCACACTGGCGAAGACGTAGTACAGCCCCCCACCCAGCAGCGAACCGGTAAACCAGCCGTAGTCGTAGAACCAGCTGAAACTGCTGTTGCCAATCGCCATCACGGTCAGCGCCACCGGCAAGGCAAAAGCGGCAAAACCCGCCCAGTTCCACGCCGGGTACACGTCATCACGGTACAAACCGGCCAGGTCCAGCTGCTGCCGACGGATCACGAAATAATCCACCACCATGATCCCGGCAATCGGCCCAAGCAGGCTGGAATAGCCCAACAGCCAGTTGGAATACACACTCTCCAGGCTCAGGTCGGAGACAATCCAGCCCAGCTTCTTCAACAGCTCATGGCCCATCAGCGCCAGGCCGATGAAACCGGTCAGCCACACCGCCCGGCTGCGCCCGATCAGGCGTGGGGCAATGTTCTGGAAGTCGTTGGTAGGCGACACGATGTTCGCTGCGGTGTTGGTCGACAGCGTGGCGATCACGATCAGCGCCATGGCCAGCGCCACCCAGAACGGGCTCTGGATCTTGCCGATCAGGCTGACCGGGTCGGACAGCGTCTCACCCACCAGCGACGCCGAGGCAGCAGTCAGCACCACGCCCAGCGACGCAAACAGGAACATGGTCAATGGCAGGCCGAAGATCTGCCCGAGAATCTGGTCCTTCTGGCTGCGGGCATAACGGCTGAAGTCGGGAATGTTCAGCGACAACGTGGCCCAGAAGCCGACCATGGCCGTAAGCCCTGCGCAGAAATAGCTGACCACGCTCGCCCCTTCCGGCCGCTTGGGGGGCTGGGCCAGCAGTTCGGTCATCGACATGTGCGGCAGGGCCCAGAACAGCAGGCCGACCCCCACTGCCACCAACAGCGGTGCAGACAGCGTTTCCAGCCATTTGATCGACTCGGCACCGCGCAGCACCACCCAGAGGTTCAGGCACCAGAAAATCATGAACCCGATCACCTCGCCGGTGCCGCCCAAGGCCTTCCAGCCATCGAACACCGAGCCCAGGAACAGGTGGATGGCCAACCCGCCGAACATGGTCTGGATACCGAACCAGCCACAGGCGACCACCGCGCGGATCAGGCACGGTACGTTGGAGCCGAGGATGCCGAACGACGAACGCAGCAGCACCGGGAACGGGATGCCGTACTTGGTGCCGGGGAAGGCGTTGAGGGTAAGCGGGATCAGCACGATCACGTTGGCCAGCAGGATAGCCAGCAGCGCCTCACCGACGCTGAGGCCGAAGTAGGCGGTGAGCACGCCGCCGAGGGTGTAGGTGGGGACGCAGATGGACATGCCCACCCACAGGGCGGTGATGTGCCATTTGTTCCAGGTGCGCTGGTGCACCTTGGTCGGTGCGATGTCGTGGTTGTAGCGCGGGCTGTCGAGGACATCACTGCCCTCGGCCAGCTCGAACAGGCCATCCTGCTCGACCACTTCCGATCTGCTCTGTTGCATGGGCCTTTCTCCAGACTTTCTTGTAGTTGTTTGCTCATCGGGCTAATTCGATGGTCGGAGTACACACGCGTATTTGTGCTTAGAAATCTTGACCAGAATTTCATCTTGTCAAGTCAGTCAATAACCGTTGAAAGCCCCGTAGTCAGCAGATCGTTAAAAATTAATCCTTTAATATCAGACGGTTAATGACCACAAAATTTATAGGAAAATTTTCTTGATGATTTCCTGATCAGCATCTAGCCTCGAATCTTGTCAGGCCTGACAGGATTAACCGCCCTGCCCGCCCTGCGAACCAGACAATTCCAAGAACCGGCCAAGAGACCGGTCAGCCTGCGAGGAAAACGGCATGTCCCTGTTGATCCGTGGCGCCACCGTGGTTACCCACGAAGAGAGTTACCCCGCCGATGTCCTGTGTGCCGATGGCCTGATCCGCGCCATAGGGCAAAACCTTGAACCCCCTACCGACTGCGAGATCCTCGACGGCAGTGGCCAGTATCTGATGCCCGGCGGTATCGACCCGCACACCCACATGCAATTGCCGTTCATGGGCACCGTGGCCAGCGAAGACTTTTTCAGCGGTACCGCTGCGGGCCTGGCTGGCGGCACCACATCGATCATCGACTTCGTTATCCCCAACCCGCAGCAGTCGTTGCTGGAGGCCTTCCACACCTGGCGCGGCTGGGCACAGAAAAGCGCCAGCGACTACGGCTTCCACGTCGCCATCACCTGGTGGAGCGAGCAGGTAGCCGAGGAAATGGGCGAACTGGTGGCCAAGCATGGGGTGAACAGTTTCAAGCACTTCATGGCCTACAAGAACGCGATCATGGCCGCCGACGACACCCTGGTGGCCAGCTTCGAGCGCTGCCTGCAACTGGGTGCGGTGCCCACCGTGCATGCCGAGAACGGCGAACTGGTGTATCACCTGCAAAAGAAACTGCTGGCCCAAGGCCTGACCGGGCCGGAAGCACACCCGCTTTCGCGCCCTTCGCAAGTGGAAGGTGAAGCGGCCAGCCGCGCCATCCGCATTGCCGAAACCATTGGCACGCCGCTGTATGTCGTGCACATTTCCAGCCGGGAAGCACTGGACGAAATCACCTATGCGCGGGCCAAGGGCCAGCCGGTCTACGGCGAAGTCCTGCCTGGCCACCTGCTGCTGGACGACAGCGTCTACCGTGACCCGGACTGGGCCACCGCGGCCGGCTACGTGATGAGCCCGCCGTTCCGCCCGCGCGAACATCAGGAGGCACTGTGGCGCGGCCTGCAATCGGGCAACCTGCACACCACCGCCACCGACCATTGCTGCTTCTGCGCCGAGCAGAAAGCCATGGGGCGCAACGACTTCAGCCGCATACCCAACGGCACTGCGGGCATCGAGGACCGCATGGCGGTGCTGTGGGATGCAGGGGTGAACAGTGGGCGCCTGTCGATGCATGAGTTCGTCGCCCTGACCTCCACCAACACGGCGAAAATCTTCAACCTGTTCCCGCGCAAGGGCGCCATCCGCGTCGGTGCCGATGCCGACCTGGTGCTGTGGGACCCGCAGGGCACCCGCACCATCTCGGCTCAGACCCATCACCAGCGGGTGGATTTCAACATCTTCGAAGGCCGCACCGTGCGCGGCATCCCCAGCCACACCATCAGCCAGGGCAAGGTGCTCTGGGCCGATGGCGACCTGCGCGCCGAGGTGGGTGCGGGGCGGTATGTGGAGCGGCCGGCGTATCCGTCGGTGTATGAGGTGCTGGGGCGCCGGGCCGAAGTGCAACGGCCGACACCTGTACCGCGTTAAGGCCATTGGGGCTGCTGCGCAGCCCCATTCCCCCGCAACACCTGTCGCCTGCACCATAAAAAAATAGAGAGGCTACAACCGTGATCGACGCCCTGAACCACTTGCCGCGCCCCCGGGCCGGTGCCGACCAGTTGGCCGAGCGCTTCAGCGACCTGGCCCCACCCCTCACCGCCCGCCAGGCTGCCGTGGAAAGCGCACGCTGCCTGTATTGCTACGACGCACCCTGCGTCAACGCGTGCCCCAGCGAAATCGACATTCCGTCATTCATCCACCGCATCAGCGACGAAAACCTGCAAGGCGCCGCCGAACGTATTCTCTCGGCCAACATCCTCGGCGGCAGCTGCGCCCGCGTCTGCCCTACCGAGATCCTTTGCCAGCAAGCCTGCGTGCGCAACAACGCGCAAGAATGCGCACCGGTACTGATCGGCCAACTGCAACGCTATGCCCTGGACAACGCCCACTTCACCGAACACCCGTTCAAGCGCTCACCCGCAACCGGCAAGCGCATCGCGGTTGTCGGCGCCGGCCCTGCCGGGCTGTCCTGCGCCCACCGCCTGGCCATGCACGGGCATGATGTGGTGGTGTTCGAGGCCAGCGAAAAGGCTGGCGGCCTCAACGAATATGGCATCGCCCGCTACAAGCTGGTCGACGACTACGCCCAGCGTGAGGTGGAGTTCCTGCTGGGCATCGGTGGTATCGAGGTTCGCCATGGCCAACGCCTGGGCAGTAACCTCAGCCTGGGCGAACTGCGCGACCAGTACGACGCGGTGTTCCTCGGCCTCGGCCTGAATGCCGTGCGCCAGCTGGGCCTGCCCGATGAAGAAGCCCCCGGCCTGCTCGCCGCCACCGCGTACATTCGCGAGCTACGCCAGGCCGACGACCTCAGCCAGCTGCCGCTGGCCGACCGCTGCCTGGTGATCGGCGCAGGCAACACCGCCATCGACATGGCCGTGCAGATGAGCCGCCTGGGCGCCCGCGACGTCAACCTGGTGTACCGCCGTGGTCACGCCGACATGGGTGCCACTGGCCACGAGCAGGACATCGCCAAGGCCAACCAGGTGCGCCTGCACACCTGGGCGCGCCCCGATGCCGTGTTGCTGGATGACGCCGGCAAGGTGCGCGGCATGCGCTTTGCCCGCACCGAGCTGGCCGACGGCCGCCTGCGTGATACCGGCGAAACCTTCGAGCTGGCCGCCGACGCCATCTTCAAGGCCATCGGCCAACGCTTCGACGATGCCAGCCTCGCCGACCCGGTGGCTGCGCAACTGGCCCGCGAGGGTGAGCGCATCCGCGTCGACGAAACCCTGCAAACCAGCCTGCCGGGCGTGTATGCCGGCGGCGACTGCACCGCCTTGGGCCAGGACCTTACCGTCCAGGCCGTACAGCACGGCAAGCTGGCCGCCGAAGCCATCCATGCCCGACTCATGCTCAACGTGGAGGCAGCGTAAATGGCCGACTTGTCTATCGTGTTTGCCGGCATCAAGGCACCCAACCCGTTCTGGCTGGCTTCCGCGCCGCCTACCGACAAAGCCTACAACGTGGTCCGCGCCTTCGAGGCCGGCTGGGGCGGCGTGGTCTGGAAAACCCTGGGCGAAGACCCGGCGGCAGTCAACGTGTCGTCGCGCTACTCGGCGCACTATGGCGCCAACCGTCAGGTACAGGGCATCAACAACATCGAGCTGATCACCGACCGCTCGCTGGAGATCAACCTGCGCGAAATCACCCAGGTGAAGAAGGACTGGCCTGACCGTGCACTGATCGTGTCGCTGATGGTGCCGTGCGTGGAGGACTCGTGGAAGTTCATTCTGCCGTTGGTGGAAGCCACCGGGGCTGATGGTATCGAGCTGAACTTCGGCTGCCCGCACGGCATGCCGGAACGCGGTATGGGGGCGGCGGTCGGCCAGGTGCCAGAGTACGTGGAAATGGTCACCCGCTGGTGCAAGACGTATTGCTCGCTGCCGGTGATCGTCAAGCTGACGCCGAACATCACCGACATCCGCCAGTCGGCGCGCGCCGCGCACCGTGGCGGGGCCGATGCGGTGTCGTTGATCAATACCATCAACTCCATCACCAGCGTCGACCTGGACCGCATGGTGGCCCACCCCATCGTCGGCGACCAGAGTACCCATGGTGGCTACTGCGGGTCGGCGGTGAAGCCGATTGCCCTGAACATGGTGGCGGAAATCGCCCGCGACCCGCAAACACGCGGCTTGCCGATCTGCGGCATTGGCGGCATCGGCACCTGGCGTGATGCGGCGGAGTTCATGGCCCTGGGCAGCGGTGCGGTACAGGTGTGCACGGCGGCGATGCTGCATGGGTTCCGCATTGTCGAGGACATGAAAGATGGCCTGGCGCGCTGGATGGACCAGCACGGGCACGCCAACATCGAAGCATTTCGCGGGCAGGCAGTGGGGCATACCACCGACTGGAAGTACCTGGACATCAACTATAAGTCGGTGGCGCATATCGACCAGGACGCATGCATTGGTTGCGGGCGTTGCCACATTGCCTGTGAGGACACCTCGCACCAGGCCATTGCCAGCACGCTGAAGCCTGACGGCACGCATGCCTACAGCGTGATCGAAGAGGAATGCGTGGGCTGCAACCTTTGCCAGATCACTTGCCCGGTGGAGAACTGCATCGACATGGAGGCGCAGGATACCGGCAAGCCTTACCTGAACTGGACGCAGGATCCGCGCAACCCTTATCGCGAGGCAAGTTGAGGTATTGGGGCTGCTGCGCAGCCCTTCGCGGGCACGCCCGCTCCCACAGGTTGTGCGTTGCCCTCATGAGCGGCGCGGCCCCTGTGGGAGCGGGCGTGCCCGCGAAGGGCTGCGCAGCGGCCCCATTCCCGGACTCAGGGCTCCAGCCCGATCCCCCGCAAGATCACACTGGTCACTGTCTGCACCGCACTCTCGAATGCCATGTCCGACAGCACCTCGCCGCCGTTGAGCAGCTGCACCTGGTAACCGAAGTCGGCATAGTGCTGGGTAGATGCCCAGATCATGTACAACAACGCCGACGGCTCCACCGGCAGGATGCGCCCTTCCTCGACCCAGCGGCGGATCTTGGATTCTTTCAACCTGGCCCAAGGCACCAGGCTTTCATCCAGGCTCCCCCCCAGCACCGGCGCCCCGTGCAGCATCTCTTCGGCCCAGATCTTCGAGCCCAGTGGCCGCGAACGCGAGTGGCCCATCTTCGCCCGGATATAACTGGTCAGCACCACACGCGGGTCGTCGAAGTTCTCGAAGCACAGCGCGTCCTGCTTCCAGACATCCAGCAAGTCTTGCAGCACCGCGCGGAACAAGTCGTCCTTGGTGCTGAAGTAGTAATGCAGATTGGAACGCGGTAACTCGGCCTGCTCGGCGATATCGCCCATCGAAGTGGCGCCATAGCCCTTCTCGGCGAACACCTTTTCCGCCGCCTGCAGGATCTTCCCGATATTGCGCCGGCGGATTTCGATCTTGTGGTTGGCCATCAGGCTTGGGCCGTCCACACCGCCAGCTCATAGCCGTCCGGGTCGATGAAATGGAAGCGTCGCCCGCCTGGGAAAGCAAAGGTCGCCCGGCTGATCTTTGCCCCGGCCGCTTCGACCCGCTGCTGCGTGGCTTCAAGGTCGTCGGCATACAGGATCACCAAGGGCCCGCCGGGGCATACCGGCTCGCCAGTGGTAAAGCCGCCGGTCAGGCGGCCATCGCTGAACTCGGTGTAGGTTGGCCCGTAATCGGTGAAGGCCCAGCCAAACACACTGCCATAGAAGGCCTTGCTGCGGGCGATGTCGCTGACATTGAACTCGATGTTGTCGATCTGCCGATCCGTACCGCGAATACCCATGTGTGCTCCGTGCCGAATGGTGTTTGGCCTAGTCTACGCCGCCTGCTCGAAGCGGGTGCAATCCCTGTAGGGGTGCTCCTGGCGCCAGACAAGGTCGTTCTCATCGAACTGCACATAACTCATTGATTTAATGTACCCCTGTGGGAGCGGGCGTGCCCGCGAACACCGGCGCAGCCGGTGCCATGCACCGCGTTGGATTCTTCGCGGGCGCGCCCGCTCCCACAGGCTATTCGCAGCGCTTGTCTTATCCGCAGCTGGCCCGATCACGCACCGGGCATTGGGCGCGGTGCAGGTTCAGTGCGGTGTTGATGATGCCGATATGGCTGAACGCCTGGGGGTAGTTGCCGAGCATGCGCTTGCCGGCCGGGTCGTACTGTTCGGCCAGCAGGCCAAGGTCGTTGCACAGGCCGGTCAGGCGTTCGTACAAGGCCTGCGCTTGCTCCTGGCGGCCCAGCAGGACGTAGACATCGGCCAGCCAGAACGAACACACCAGGAAGGTGCCCTCGCCCGGGGTCAGGCCGTCGCTGCAACTGTCGCTGTCGTAGCGCAGCAGCAGGCCGTTTTTCACCAGGCGCTGCTCGATCTGTTCCAGCGTGCGCAGGAAGCGCGGGTCTTCGGCAGGCAAAAAACCGGTCAGGGCGATCTGCAACAGGCTGGCGTCCATCTCGCTCGAGCCATAGGCCTGGACGAAGAACTGGCCGCTGCTGTCCAGGCCCTGCTCACACACTTCGCGGCGGATGTCGTCAGCCACCTGGCGGTAATGCTGCCCCTGCTCGCGGCCTTCTTCGGTGGTGTCGGCCAACCCGGCGGCACGGTCAAACGCCACCCAGGCCATGACCTTGGAATGCACGAACTGCTGGCGGCCGCCGCGCACTTCCCAGATGCCTTCGTCCGGATCGCGCCAGATGCGCTCGACATAGGGCAGGATCAAGCGGGAGATGGCCGCGCTGCGCGGGTGGCGCGGCAAGCCGCCCTTGATCGCCTGGGTCATGGCATCGGCCAGTTCGCCATAGATGTCCAGTTGCATCTGCTCCGACGCGGCATTGCCCACCCGCACCGGCTGCGAATGCTCGTAACCGGCCAGCCATGGCAAGGTATATTCCTGCAGGTCGCGCTCACCGGCCAGGCCGTACATGATCTGCATCTGTTCGGGGTTGCCGGCCACCGAGCGCAGCAGCCATTCGCGCCAGGCCTGGGCCTCGTCGAAGTAACCGAGGTTCATGAACGCCAGCAGGGTCATGGTGGCGTCGCGCAGCCAGCAGAAGCGGTAGTCCCAGTTGCGCTCGCCACCCACGCGCTCGGGCAGCGAGGTGGTGACGGCGGCGACGATGCCGCCGGTGGGGGCGTAGGTCATGGCCTTGAGGGTAAGCAGCGAGCGGCGCACCAACGCGCTGTAGGGGCCCACCTGCGGGCAGCGGTCGGCGAAGGCCTGCCATTGCTCGCGGGTGTTTGCCAGCGCGTCGTCGATGTTGCAGTCGGGCTGCACTGGCAGGTGCGAGGGCTGGTGGCGCAGGCTGAACACCTGGCGCTGGCCGGCACAGACACGAAAGCGGGCGACGGTGTGGTGGTCACGGGCGTGGGGCGCCACGGTGCTGCACAGGATCAGCCGGTCGGGGCCGGCGACGGCGCTGAGGGTCAGTGGCTCGATGCGCTCCACCCAGGGCACACTGCGGCCATAGTCGAAGCGCATGACCAGGTCCATTTCAAAATTGGTTTCGCCAGAAATGCCCTCGACGATGCGGACCACTGAGTTGACCTCGCCCAGTGGCATGAAATCGAGTACTCGGGCGCGGCCGGTGGCGGTGACCCAGGTGGTTTCCAGCACCAGGGTATCGTCCAGGTACTGGCGGCTGCTGTGTTCGACCGGGTCGCAAGGGGCCAGGCGCCAGCGGCCGTTTTCTTCGTTGCCCAGCAGGGCGGCGAAGACTGCCGGGGCATCGAAGCGTGGCAGGCACAGCCAGTCGAGCGAGCCGTCGCGGCTGACCAGGGCGGCGCTGCGGCAGTTGCCCAGCAGGGCGTAGTCTTCTATGTGGGCGGGCATCGGGTCTCCTTAGTGTGGTTGCCTGTGCTGGCCTCTTCGCGGGCTTGCCCGCTCCCACAGGTTCAGCAGCGGCCTTGAAACTGACGCCATCCTGTGGGAGCGGGCAAGCCCGCGAAAGGGCCAGCACAGGCTTGCAAACCTCTCACCCCAACCGGTGCCACTCGCGCTTGTCCCGGGTCAGCAGTTCGTTGCCGGCCTCGGGCCCGTCTTCACCGGCCGGGTACTCATGCACCTCGCCCCCCTGGGCCCAGGCATCGAGGAACGGCTGCACCGCACGCCAACCGTTCTCGATATTGTCGGCCCGCTGGAACAGGGTCTGGTCACCGGTCAGGCAGTCGTAGATCAGCGTCTCGTAGCCAGTCGCCGGGGTCATCTTGAAGAAGTCCTTGTAGGCAAAGCCCAACTCGACGTTCTCCATCACCAGCTCCGGCCCTGGCCGCTTGGCCTGCAGGTCGAACCACATGCCCTCGTTGGGCTGGATCTGGATCTTCAGGTAGTTGGGCTTGGGCCGCTCCAGCTCCGACTCGCGGAACTGCGCATACGGCGCAGGCTTGAAGCAGATGGCGATCTCGGTATCGCGCACGCTCATGCGCTTGCCGGTGCGCAGGTAGAACGGCACGCCGGCCCAGCGCCAGTTGTCGATCATCACCTTCAACGCCACGTAGGTTTCGGTCTGGCTGTCTGGGGCGACGTTGGCCTCCTGGCGGTAGCCGGGCAATTGCTTGCGCCCCTGCTTGCCGGAGCTGTATTGGCCACGCACGGAATTCTTCAATGCCATTTTCGCCGACCAAGGGCGAATGGCGCCGACCACCTTGGCCTTTTCGCCACGCACGGCATCGGCACCGAACGCAGCCGGCGGTTCCATGGCCACCATTGCCAGCAACTGGAACAGGTGGTTGGGCACCATGTCGCGCAGGGCCCCGGTACTGTCGTAGAACGCGCCGCGGGTTTCGACGCCGACAGTTTCCGCAGCCGTGATCTGCACGTGGTCGATGTAGTGGTTGTTCCAGAACGATTCGAACAGGCCATTGGAAAAGCGGCTGACCAGAATGTTCTGTACCGTTTCCTTGCCCAGATAATGATCGATGCGGTAGATCTGCCGCTCGCCCATCACCTTCAGCAAGCAGGCATTGAGCGCCTCGGCGCTCGCCAGGTCAGTGCCGAAGGGTTTCTCGACCACCACGCGGCGAAAGCCCCCGGCGGACTCGTCGAGCAAGCCGGCCTGCCCCAGGCGCTGGGCCACTTCAGGGAAGAAGCGCGGCGAGGTTGCCAGGTAGAAGATCGCATTGCCATGACTGGTCTTGTCGATGCGTTTGGCGATGGCCTGATAGGTCGCCGGGTCGAGGAAATCGCCCGTCTGGTAGTCCAGGCGCTTGGCCAGGCGTGCCCATAGCTTTTCGTCCAGGCATTTGGCCGTGCCTTTGTCCCGCTCGACCATGAACGCGTGCAGGCGGCCGGCAAAATCCTCGGCACTGGCCGGGTTGTGGTCAACGCCGACAATGCGCAGGTTGCGGTCCAGCAACCCGTCGCGGCTGAGGTTGTACAGCGCCGGCATCAGCAGGCGCTTGACCAGGTCACCATTGGCGCCGAACAGGAACAGGGTGCAAGGAGGGGCAGCGGGAATGGTCTGTTTGGTCATTCGGCTTTCTTCTCGACATGGCCACCAAAGCCCAGGCGCATGGCCGAGAGGATCTTGTCACCGTAGGTGCCCTGCTGCTGACGCGAGCGGAAGCGGGCAAACAGTGCACTGGACAGCACCGGTACCGGCACCGCCTGCTCCACGGCGGCGTCGATGGTCCAGCGCCCCTCGCCACTGTCGGACACCGAACCGCTGAACTGCGACAGTTGCGGGTCGGCCACCAGCGCATCGGCAGTGAGATCGAGCAGCCACGATGTGACCACGCTGCCCCGCCGCCACACTTCAGCAATTTCGGCCACGTTCAGGTCAAAGCGCTGGTCTTCCGGCAGCTCGTTGCCGCCTTTGCTGCGCAGCAGGTCGAAACCTTCGGCGTAGGCCTGCATCAGGCCGTATTCGATGCCGTTGTGCACCATTTTCACGTAGTGCCCGGCACCCGGGGGGCCCGCGTGAATGTAGCCGTGTTCGGCACGCTGGTGCTCGCCGCTACGACCATGCGTGCGCGGGATGTCGCCCACGCCCGGTGCCAGCGCCTTGAACAGCGGCTCCAGGCGCTCGAACACATCCTTTTCACCGCCGATCATCATGCAGTAGCCACGGTCCAGGCCCCATACGCCACCGGAAGTGCCCACGTCCAGGTAATGCAGGCCGCGCCTGGCCAGTTCTGCGGCGCGGCGCATGTCGTCCTTGTAGAAGGTGTTGCCGCCGTCGATGATCGCATCGCCCGGCTCCAGCAGTTCGGCCAGCTGGGCGATTGTCTGCTCGGTCGGCTCGCCCGCCGGCAGCATGACCCACACCGCACGCGGTGCCTTGAGCTTTTGTACCAGTGCACCGAGGTCGTGCGCACCTTGAGCGCCCTCGCCTTCCAGCCCGGTGATGGCCTCACGGTTGCGGTCGTGTACCACGGTGCGATGGCCGGCGCGCATCAGGCGCCTTGCGATATTGCCGCCCATGCGGCCCAGCCCGACGATTCCCAGTTGCATGAGCCGATGCTCCCTTTCGAAATGGATGACAACACAGTCCAGCTTTTCAGATTAGTCCAGCCTGCCGCCCGAGGGTTCAGCGACGAACGGCGAGACCACGATAAACAAAAAAGTTCCCAAGGCCTGCGAAAGAATTCAGAATGCGCCCCGCGTGAAGCGTCTACGCTTTGACTTGTCACCAGCCAGAACCGCGAGGTGTGCTCATGGGTACCTTGATGCCTGCAACCCCAACCCAGACACTGTATGTCTCCGTGCGCCGTGATGAGCTGCGTAAACTGAAGGACGAACGTGACCAGCTGCGCCAGCAGGTCGCTCAATTGAACCTGCTGCTGGCACAGCAGCGTGATGGCGAGAAAGCGATCGGCGTCTGATTTTTCCTTCTCCAGTGGGAGTTGTAAGGCTCCCACCTTGTTCATTTCCTGATTCTGCTTTTGCAGGTCCGTCCCCTTCGCGGGCTTGCCCGCTCCCACAGTATTTTTGCGTTGCCTGAAGCCCACACATTACCTGTGGGAGCGGGCGAGCCCGCGAAGAAGCAAACACCTCTCCCGCGCACCAACAGGGTGCACGCACCCACCCCAGCCACATTTTGGCGCACCCGAAAAACACCCTCGGCAAACCTTTTCACATCCGGTCACATACGCCAACGTTTGCGTCTATCTCGCACATAACAATAGTGACCAGCGGGTCACCTTTTTATCGCGTTCTCTCCTACACTCGGTTTTCGGCCCGCCATTTGCTCAAGGGAAGAGTGACGTAAAAAAGTCGAACTTTAAGGAAAGCCGGCAGGTCAGGAATTAAGTAGGCCAAACGCATGGGATATTCCCAGCCCCGGCCCACCCACCCCAACCAGTCCACTCGCCTGCGGCCGGAACGCCGACAGCGCTGTGGCTGCGCGCACGACTCAGGGGCATGGAACGCACTACGCAAAACCGAATTAGAGAACCGAATTAGCGAGAACCAACACGAAATATCGCCAGGGTGCCAGCACCCGGCCAAGCATAGGGACGGAGAGAAGTATGATCAGTGCCGCTGTCGAGCCTCACGTAGATTCATTCAACCCGGACAACCGCGAGCCGCTCACCCCGGATTTCGCAAAGACAGGCACGGCACCCGGCGCCCAGCGCCAGCACAACCCCAACAAGCGCAAGATTCTGTTCGTGACCTCGGAAATCGCCGACCTGGTGAAAACCGGCGGCCTGGGTGACGTGTCCGCTGCCCTGCCGCGTGCCCTGGCCCACCTGCACGATGTGCGGGTGCTGATCCCCGGTTACCCGCAGGTGATGGAAAGCGACAACCCGATCCACATCGTTGGTGAGCTGGGTGGCCACGCAGCCCTGCCGCCTTGCAAGATCGGGCGCATGGACATGGCCGACGGCCTGGTGATCTATGTGCTGATCTGCCCCGAGCTGTATCAGCGCGACGGCACACCCTATGGTGCCGACAACGGCCGCGACTGGCCCGACAACCACATCCGCTTCGCCCGCCTTGGCCTGGCTGCCGCGGAAATCGCCGCCGGTGAGGGCATGATCCACTGGAAGCCCGAAGTGGTGCACGCGCATGATTGGCCCGCGGGTCTGGCCCCGGCCTACATGCACTGGCGCGGGCTGAACACGCCCACCCTGTTCACCATTCACAACCTGGCCTACCAGGGTGTGTACAGCCGTGGTTGCAGCCCGGAACTGGCAATCCCCGAGCACGCCATGCAGCAGGAGGGCATGGAGTTCTACGGCAAGCTGTCGTTCCTCAAGGCCGGCCTGGCCTACTCCAGCCACATCACCACGGTCAGCGCCACCTATGCCCGGGAAATCACCACCCCCGAATTTGGCTGCGGCCTGGATGGCTTCCTGGCCAGCAAGGCCCAGCAAGGCCTGCTTGGCGGTATCCCCAACGGCATCGATGAAAGCTGGGACTCGGCTACCGACAAGCACCTGCAACACAACTTCAGCATCAACGACTGGGAAGGCAAGGCACGCAACACCCAGGAAGTACGTGCATTGTTCGGTCTCGAACCGTCCGAGGGGCCGCTGTTTGCCGTGGTCTCGCGCCTGGTCTACCAGAAGGGCCTGGACCTGACCTTGGGCGTGGCCGACTACATCGTCGAGCAAGGCGGGCAGATTGCGATCATCGGCCGTGGCGAGCCGGAAGAAGAGCAGGCCATGCGCGAACTGGCGCTGCGCCACCCGGGCCGCATCGGCGTGCGCATCGGCTTCAACGAAACCGACGCCCGGCGCATGTTTGCCGGCAGCGATTTCTTGCTGATGCCATCGCGCTACGAGCCCTGCGGCCTCAGCCAGATGTATGCGCAGCGCTTCGGCTCACTGCCGGTGGCACGCAATACTGGCGGCCTGGCCGACACCATCGAATGTGGCGTTACCGGGTTCCTGTTCAAGGAGTCCACCGTCGAGAGCTACCGTGAGGCGCTCAGCCGTGCCTTTTATGTGTACGGCAAGAAAGACCTGCTGAACGCCATGCGCTGCCTGTCGATGACGCAGCCGTTCAACTGGTGCCAGGCGGTGGAACCCTATGCCCGCCTCTACGAGGACCTGGTCAAGCAGGCCCAGCTGAGCCATTACTGAGCGAGGGCCAGAAGATGCATAGGCATGGCGCACACTTGCTGGACGCCACGTCGGCGCGCTTCGCCCTCTGGGCACCCGATGCGCGCAGCGTGAGCGTGGAACTGGAGCAGCAGCCGGCCATCGCGCTGCTGCCGGATGAAGACGGCTGGTACACCGGCGTGGCAGCGTGCCAGGCCGGTGACCGTTACCACTACCGAATCGACGGCGAACTGCGGGTGGCCGACCCGGCCTCGCGCTACCAGCCCGACGGCGTACAGGGGCCGAGCCAGGTGGTGGGCGTGGCCGCTTACCCTTGGCAACACCCTTGGCAAGGCCGGCCCTGGCACGAAGCGGTGATCCAGGAGCTGCATGTCGGCTTGCTCGATGGCTACGACGGCGTTGCCCGGCAGTTGCCGCGCCTGGCCGAACTGGGCATCAGTGCCATCGAGCTGATGCCGCTTGGCCAGTTCCCCGGTGAGCGCAACTGGGGCTATGACGGCGTGCTGCCATACGCGCCACAAAATACCTATGGCAGCCCCGAGCAGTTATGCGCCCTGGTCGACCAGGCCCACGGCCACGGGCTGATGGTGCTGGTGGACGTGGTGTACAACCACTTTGGCCCCGACGGCAATTTCCTGCACCAGTACGCCAGCCCGTTCTTCCGCGAAGACCGGCAGACGCCTTGGGGTGCGGCCATCGATTTTCGCCGCCCGCAGGTACGCGAGTACTTTATCCAGAACGCGCTGATGTGGCTGTGCGACTACCGCTGCGATGGCTTGCGCCTGGATGCCGTACACGCCATCGACCAGCCCGACTTTTTGGTCGAACTGGCGCAGCGTGTACGTGCCGCCGTGGAACCTGGCCGCCAGATATGGCTGGTGCTGGAGAACGAACACAACCAGGCCGGGCTGCTGGAACAAGGCTTCGACGCCCAATGGAACGACGACGGCCACAATGCCCTGCATGTGCTGCTGACCGGTGAAACCGAAGGCTACTATGCCGACTACCAGCAGCGCCCGATCGACCAGCTTGCGCGTTGCCTGGCCGAAGGCTTCGTGTTCCAGGGCCAGGCCAACCGCCATGGCACGCCACGCGGTGAACCCAGCGGGCACCTGGCGCCCAGCGCCTTTGTGCTGTTCCTGCAGAACCACGACCAGGTGGGCAACCGCGCCCTCGGCGAACGCCTGACCCGCCTGTGCCCGCCGCCGGCCCTGCGTGCGGCCACCGGCCTGCTGTTGCTGGCACCGATGATCCCGCTGCTGTTCATGGGCGACGACGATGGCAGCTGCCGACCGTTCCTGTTCTTTACCGACTTCCATGACCAGCTGGCCGACGCCGTACGCGAAGGCCGGCGCGGCGAGTTCGCCCACTTCAATGCGTTCGCCGACCCCGAGCAACGCAAGCACATCCCGGACCCCAATGCCGAACAGACCTTCGAGGCATCACGCCCGCAAAACAAGGAAGTGATCGCCGGCTGGCATGGCCTGTACCAACAACTGCTCGCCCTGCGCCAGCGCCACATCATCCCGCACCTGCCCGGTAGCCGAGCACTGGGGGCCGAGGTGCACGGCGACAAGGCGCTGACCGCACGCTGGCGCCTGGGCGATGGCAACACCCTGCGTATCGACCTGAACCTGGCCGACACCTCGCAGTCAATCGAGTTACCCCCGGCGTCCACCCGGCTGTTCGACAGCAGTGACACCCGACACCCCGATAGCCAACTGGCCGCGTACAGCTGCGTGGTCAGCCTGCTTCCCCCTGACCAGGAGCGCCCATGAGCGAAACCGCCCTGCACCGCCTGGCCAGCCGCGTCGGGCTGAGCCGCGACTGGATCGATGCCAATGCCCGGCCCCAACGCGTGAGTGACGAGGTGCTGCGCAACGTCCTCGAAAACCTGGGCCACCCTGCCGCCGATGACACCGCGATCGCCGCCAGCCTGCGTGCGGTGGAAGCCGCCGAAGACAGCGAACACCTGCCGCCGCTGCTGACCGCGGACCAGGGCCAGCCTCTGCCGCTGGCGCGTTACTTCAGTGCAGCCAGCGTCGCGCACTGCACGCTTGAAGACCACGCCTCGCTTACCCTCAGCCTCGACAACCAGTCACGCCTGCCCGGTGAGTTGCCCATCGGCTACCACCAGGTGGAAATCGACAGCCGCCGCTTTACCTTGGCCGTGGCCCCCCCACGCTGTCACAGCCTGGAAGACACGGTGCTACAACCGCCACCTCGCTGCTGGGGCCTGGCCGTGCAGTTGTACAGCCTGCGCCGCCCCGGCGACGGCGGCTATGGTGACTGCCTGGCCCTGGAGCAACTGGCCCGTTCGGCTGCCGAACGCGGCGCTGACGCCTTGGCCATCAGCCCGATCCACGCCCTGTCGGCCATCGACCAGGAACACTACAGCCCCTATTCGCCCTCCAGCCGGCTGTTGCTCAACACCCTGTATGCCAGCCCGGCTGCGCTGCTGGGGGAGCGGGAGGTGCGCATGGCCATCGAAGCCTGCGGCCTGGGGCAGCAACTGGAAGACATCGAGCAACACCCACTGGTCGACTGGCCACGCGCCGCCAGCGCCCGCCGGCACCTGCTCGAAGCGCTGTACCAGGGGTTCAGCAAGGGCGACCACCCACTGCGCAGCGACTTCGACAGTTTCCGCCAGGCCGGTGGCCAGGCCCTGGAGCACCACTGCCGCTTCGAGGTACTGCAAGCGCAAGCCGTGGAGCATGGCCTGGGCGCCGACTGGCGCACCTGGCCCAAGGCCTGGCACGACCCTTACCACCCTGAAGTCGAAGCCTTTGCCAACGCCTACCCGGCCAAGGTCGAGTTCCATGCCTTTTGCCAGTGGCTGACCGCACGCGGCCTGCAACGTGCCCACGAGGCCGCCCGCAGCAACGGCATGTCTGTCGGCCTGATCGCCGACCTGGCCGTGGGTGCCGACGGCGCCGGCAGCCAGGCCTGGAGCCGCCAGGATGAATTGCTGGCTGGCCTGAAGGTGGGCGCGCCGCCCGACATCCTCAACCGTACCGGGCAGGACTGGGGCATTTGCGCGTTCTCGCCCGAAGGCCTCAAGCGCAACGGCTACCGCGCCTTCATCGAAATGCTGCGCGCCAACCTCGCCCACGCCGGCGGCCTGCGCATCGACCACGTGATGGGCCTGCGCCGGCTGTGGCTGATCCCGCAAGGGGCAAAACCCAGCGAAGGCGCCTACCTCAACTACCCGCTGGACGACCTGCTGCGCCTGCTGGCGCTGGAGTCGGTGCGCCATCGGGCGATCATCCTTGGCGAAGACCTGGGCACCGTGCCTGATGGCCTGCGCGAAACCCTGGCCGGGAAGGCTGTGCTGGGTATGCGCGTGCTGCCCTTCGAACAAACCCAGCCGGGCCAGTTCAAGCCGATTCTCGACTGGCCGGACAACGCCCTGGCTACCACCGGCACCCATGACCTGGCGCCATTGGCCGGCTGGCTGGAAAACCGCGACATCGACTGGAGCCACCGCTTGCAACTGATCGATGCCGCCACCGAGTTGCACTGGCGCCACGACCGCCAGAAAGAACACGATGGCCTGCGCCATACCCTGGAGGCCAACTACGGCGAACTGAAGGACAACGATGCGTTGATCGATGCCGCCATCCGCTACGTCGGCCATACCCGCGCACCGCTGGTGCTGGTGCCCTTGGAAGACCTGCTGGGCTGCGACGAACAGCCCAACCTGCCGGGGACTACTGCCGGCCACCCCAACTGGCGCCGGCGCTTTGCCCAGCCAGTGAGCAAACTGCTCGACGACGAGGACGCAGCGCGGCGCCTGGAGCTGCTGGCCCAGGCTCGCGAACAGGCCTGGGAGCGTGACCGATGAAGCCGCTGACCGCGACCCTGCGCCTGCAGTTTCACAGCGACTTCACCCTCGACCACGCCGTGCCGCTGGTACCGTACTTCGCCCAGCTGGGCATCAGCCACGTGTACGCCTCCCCCATCCTCAAGGCCCGCGCCGGCTCGCGTCACGGTTATGACGTGGTCGACCCGACCTGCATCAACCCCGAGCTGGGCGGCGAAGCGGCACTGGAGCGCTTGGTCGCCGCCCTGCGCCAACACGGCATGGGGCTGATCCTCGACACGGTGTCCAACCACATGGCCGTGGGCGGTGCCGACAACCCTTGGTGGCAGAGCCTGCTGGCCTGGGGCCGGCGCAGCCCGTATGCAGCGTTCTTCGACATCCAGTGGCACTCCAGCGACCCGCTGCTGGCCGGGCAACTGTTGCTGCCGTTCCTGGGCAGCGACTATGGCGTGGCCTTGAAAAATGGCGAGATACCGCTGCAATTCGACAAACACCATGGCCTGCTGCAAGTGGCGCATTACGAGCACCGTTTCCCGGTTTGCCCGGTCGACTATGGCTGGATCCTGGCGCTCAGCCCAGAGCCGGCCCTGAAAACCCTGGCCGAACACTTCACCGCATTGAACGAATCGGTTACCCCGCTGGCCGATGCACTCGCGCTGCAGGCCGAGCTGGCACGCCTGGTGCGTGAAGGTGCCGACCTCGACTCGGCCCTGCTGGCGTTCGATAGCCGCAGCGAAGCGGGCTTCAAGCGCCTGCACCTGTTGCTGGAGCGCCAGACCTACCGCCTGGCCAGCTGGCGCACCGCCGCCGACGATATCAACTGGCGACGCTTCTTCGACATCAACGAGCTGGGTGGCTTGCGGGTGGAGCGCGCAGAAGTGTTCGAGGCCACTCACGCCAAGTTGTTCGAGCTGGTGGAGCGCGGCCTGGTGGATGGCCTGCGCATCGACCATATCGACGGCCTGGCCGACCCACGCGGCTATTGTCGCAAACTGCGACGACGGGTCGATGGGCTGTTGCCACGCAGGCCTTTGCAGGCTGCCCTGGAGCACTTCCCGATCTACGTGGAGAAAATCCTCGGCGCCAACGAGCACCTGCACCGTGACTGGCTTACCGACGGCACCACCGGTTACGAGTTCATGAACCAGGTTTCGCTGCTGCAGCACGACCCGGCCGGTGAAGCGCCGTTGACCGAGCTGTGGGCCAATGTCACTGAACGGCCGGACTTCGCCGAAGAAGTGCGCCAGGCCCGCCACCTGGTACTCAATGCCAGCCTGGCCGGCGACTGCGAGTCAGTAGCCCAGGCCCTGTTGCAGGTGGCCCGCAACGACCTGATGACCCGCGACCTGACCTTGGGGGCGATCCGCCGCGCCTTGCAGGCCCTGGTGGCGCACTACCCGGTGTACCGCACCTACTTCAACGCCTGCGGGCGCCCGGTGGAAGACGAGCGGTTTTTCCAGCAAGCATTGGCCAACGCCCGGCAAGACCTCGGCGAAGCCGACTGGCCGCTGCTGGAGCAACTTGAACAGTGGCTGGGCGGCCACGCCTGGCGGCATCTGCCAGCGGGCCGCGCCCGCAAGCAGTTGCGCCATGCCTGCGTGCGTTTCCAGCAGCTGACCGCACCCAGCGCAGCCAAGGCCGTGGAAGACACCGCCTTCTACCGTAGCGCGCGGCTGCTGTCGCGCAATGACGTGGGCTTCGAGGCCGAGCGTTTCAGCGCCCCGCCCATGCATTTCCATAACGAAGCCCAACGGCGCCTGCGCGACTTCCCCGACAACCTGCTGGCCACCGCCACCCATGACCACAAGCGCGGCGAAGACACCCGCGCGCGCCTGGCCGTGCTTAGCGAGCGCGGCCCGTGGCTGGCCAGCCGGGTAGAACACTGGCGCGAGCTGGCTGAACCGCTGCGTGCGCAGCTGGAAGATGGCCAGGCCCCCAGCCCCGGCGACGAACTGATGCTGCTGCAAACGCTACTCGGCAGCTGGCCGCTGGACCTCGACCTGCACGATGGCAACGCCTTGCGCCAGTATGCAGAGCGCATCCGACAGTGGCAGCAGAAGGCCCTGCGCGAGGCCAAGTTGCGCAGCAGCTGGAGCGCGCCGAACGAGGCCTACGAAAACGCCTGCGCGCGCTACGTCGACAGCCTGTTGCTGGACAACGAGAACCAGCAACTGCGCAAATCGGTGGCCGATGCCGCGCAACAGCTGGCCTGCCCTGGCGCCCTCAATGGCCTGGTGCAGGCCTTGCTGCGCATGACCACCCCCGGCGTACCCGACCTGTACCAGGGCAACGAATACTGGGACTTCAGCCTGGTCGACCCGGACAACCGCCGCGCCGTGGACTACGCTTGCAGGCGTCGCACCCTGGACGCTGCCACGCCCGCTGCCGAGCTGCTGGCACACTGGCGCGACGGCCGCATCAAGCAGGCCCTGATCGCCCGCCTGCTGGACTGCCGCCAGGCCCACGCCGAGCTGTTCCGTCGCGGCGCTTACCTGCCGCTGACAGTGCAAGGCCGGCATGCAGACCAAGTGATCGCCTTTGCCCGCCTGGGTGAAGGCGAACGCGCCATCATCGTCGCCCCGCGCCTGGCCAGTGGCCTGCTGGGTGGCGCTGCAACACCGTTGATCCCGGCGCAGAACTGGGACGACACCCGGCTGGTACTGCCGTTTGCCTTGTCGCCTGCCAACTCGACGGGACTTTTCCCCTGCGCTGCGGTCAGCCCTTCAAGGGAGCTGCTACTGAGCACCGTGCTGGCGGAGTTTCCGGTCAACCTGTTGATACAACAATCTTGAGCATCAGGAGCGTCATGATGAGTGTCGATGAAAAGCGTATTCGCGAATTTGCCTACCAGATCTGGGAATCCGAGGGTAAGCCCGCCGGCGAGGAAGAGCGCCACTGGGACATGGCCCGCAAGCTGGCCGAGGCTGAGGCGTTGGCACCCAAGGCTGCGCCACGCAAGCGGGCGCCGGCCAAGGACAAGGTAGCGGCGCAGCCCAAGGCGCCGGCCGAGCCCAAGGTGGCTGCCCTGCCGGGGGTCAAACCCGCTGCGGCGAAAAAGCCTCGGGCGGCGAAAAAACCGGCTGCCGGTTAAGCCTGCGCCGGCCTCTTCGCGGGCTTGCCCGCTCCCACAGGGACCGCACAGGTCATGAAACTTGTGCAGTACCTGTGGGAGCGGGCAAGCCCGCGAAGAGGCCGGTGCAGGACTGCATCACTCCCTCCCTTCCACCACGGCCACCAGAGGATTGCCATGAGCCCCCGCACCCCAAAGAAAACCCGCTCAGTTGCCCCATCGCGCATCCGCGAAGGCCTGCCCTTCCCCCTTGGCGCCACCTGGGATGGCCTCGGGGTGAATTTCGCCCTGTTTTCGGCCAACGCCACCAAGGTCGAACTGTGCCTGTTCGACTCCACCGGCGAGCAGGAAATCGAACGCATCGAACTGCCCGAATACACTGATGAGATCTACCACGGCTACCTGCCCGACGCGCATCCCGGGCTGGTCTATGGCTACCGTGTATACGGCCCCTACGAGCCGGAGAATGGCCACCGCTTCAACCCCAACAAGCTGCTGATCGACCCCTATGCCAAGCAACTGGTCGGCAGCCTGAAGTGGTCCGAGGCGCTGTTCGGCTACACCATCGGCCACCCCGACGGTGACCTGTCGTTCGACGAACGCGACAGTGCGCCCTTCGTACCCAAGTGCAAGGTGATCGACCCGGCCTTCACCTGGGGCCGCGACCAGCGTGTGCTGATCCCCTGGGAGCGCACGATCATCTACGAGGCGCATACCCGCGGCATCAGCATGCGCCACCCGGCGGTACCGGAAAAACTGCGTGGCACCTTCGCTGGCCTGGCCAATGACGAGCTGCTCAAGCACATCAAGGAACTGGGCGTTTCCAGCATCGAACTGCTGCCAATCCACGCCTTCGTCAACGACCAGCACCTGCTGGACAAAGGCTTGAACAACTACTGGGGCTACAACAGCATCGCCTTCTTCGCCCCCCACCCGCGCTACCTGGCCAGCGGCAAGATCGCCGAGTTCAAGGAGATGGTCGCGCACCTGCACGACGCCGGGCTGGAGGTGATCCTGGATGTGGTCTACAACCACACCGCCGAAGGTAACGAGCGCGGCCCCACCCTGTCGATGCGCGGCATCGACAACGCCTCGTACTACCGCCTGATGCCGGACGACAAGCGCTACTACATCAACGATTCCGGCACCGGCAACACCCTGGACCTGAGCCACCCCTGCGTGCTGCAACTGGTCACCGACTCGCTGCGCTACTGGGCCGGCGAAATGCACGTGGACGGCTTCCGCTTCGACCTGGCGACCATCCTTGGCCGCTACCACGACGGCTACAGCGAGCGCCACGGCTTCCTTGTCGCCTGCCGCCAGGACCCGATGCTGAGCCAGGTCAAGCTGATTGCCGAGCCCTGGGACTGCGGCCCCGGGGGTTACCAGGTGGGTAACTTCGCCCCTGGCTGGGCCGAGTGGAACGACCGCTTCCGCGATACCGCACGCGCCTTCTGGAAAGGCGACGAAGGCCAGCTGGCCGACTTTGCCGCACGCATGACAGCATCAGGCGACATGTTCAACAACCGCGGGCGCCGGCCTTACTCCTCGGTCAATTTCATCACCGCCCACGATGGTTTCACCCTGCGCGACCTGGTGTCTTACAACCACAAGCACAACGAAGACAACGACGAGAATAACCAGGACGGCACCGACAACAACCTGTCATGGAACTGCGGCGCCGAGGGCCCCACCGACGACCCGGACATCAACGCCCTGCGCATGCGCCAGATGCGTAACTACTTCGCCACCCTGCTGCTGGCCCAGGGTACGCCTATGATCGTCGCCGGCGACGAGTTCAGCCGCACCCAGCACGGCAACAACAATGCCTACTGCCAGGACAGCGAGATCGGTTGGGTCAACTGGGACCTGGACCAGGATGGCGAAGACTTGATGGCCTTCGTCAAGCGCCTGACCCGTTTGCGCCTGGCCTACCCGGTACTGCGTCGCTCGCGCTTTCTGGTGGGTGACTACAACGAAGCCATCGGGGTCAAGGATGTGACCTGGCTGGCGCCGGATGGCAGCGAAATGAGCGTGGAGCAATGGGAAGACCCGCACGGGCGTTGCCTGGGCATGCTGATCGACGGCCGCGCACAGGTCAGCGGCATTGCTCGGCCTGGGGCCGAGGCCACGGTATTGCTGATCGTCAATGCCCACCATGACATTGTGCCGTTCAAGTTGCCGGCTGTGCCTGAAGGCGAATACTGGAGCTGCCTGGTCGATACCGACCGGCCGGAGCTGCGCAAGGGGCAGCACTTGCCATTCGACAGCACGTTCGAGGTTAAAGGGCGCTCGATGCTGCTGATGGTTTTGCAGCACGAGGAAGACTGAGTCACCCGCAGGGGCAGTGCGGGTGAGGTGCTAGCAATCATTCTTCATAGCCGGGGCGCGTCAAATAGCGAACCCGGCTATGCCCTCCCTGTTTACTCAATAAATCAAAGGTTTGAGCCATGCCACGAAGTGTGAACAGATTCTTCACGCTTTCTTGACGCAAGCGCCGTCCTCTCCTTAGCTGAAGATTATCTAGCAGTAAAGATCTCGCGCCGGGCCTCTAGCTCGCGCCTTTGTGCGCGCTTGCGAAGGCTGGCGTGCTGGTTTGGGTCGCCCACTGTTTTTGCCGTACAGCTCGTGACAACAGGCCAGGTCCTCGGGCTGTACCCCACAAAAACAAAGGAGATCCGCCATGAAATGCACCTCGACCCCCTTGCGCTTCGATAGCATTTTTTACGCGGTTTCCACGTCGCTGCTTCTGGCAACCCCGGTGGAAACGTTCGCGTACGAGCTGCAAGGTGACCCCACCTCGCCCGGTTTCTTGCAGCAGCCTGCGCTGGCGCAGATGTCGCTCGACCCGGTCAGCGCCAGTGGTATCAACATTGGCACGCTGAATGCCTTTTCGCAGAAGATGAGCGAGCGCCACGGGCAGGCGGCACCGGACCTGGTTGCCAGCCAGTGGGCACAGTTTTTCCCCACTGCCTCGCGCAACGGCGCGCAACCGCCAGAGCAACTTGAGGCGCCCAGCCAGCAACTGATGATCGGCCCGGACCTGTTCGTGCGTGAAACTGCAGCGGGCAATGTGCACCGTGCGGGGATTTTCGTGGGGCACAATAATTTGCAGAGCAGCTTCAACGGCATGCGCCCGCTGCTGGGCGACAAGCAGCGCAATGCCGTGAACCTGAGCGGGGAAAGCCTGGGTGTGTACTGGAGCATGACCCATGAACAGGGCTGGCACCTGGACGCGGTGGCCATGGGCTCGCGCATCGATGTGCTGGGCCGTGGCGAAAACGGCCAGCGCCTGGACGACAACGGGCATGCGATGACCTTCTCGGTGGAGGGCGGCTACCCGATCCGCCTCGGCGGCAACTGGGTGATCGAGCCCCAGGCACAGTTGATCAACCAGCAGTTCTTCCCCGGCAACCAGGTGCAGGAAGAAACCTTGCAGGCCTTCGACAGCCAGCCGAGCTGGAGCGGCCGGGTGGGTGCGAAATTGTCCGGGCGCTATGAAGTGCGTGGCATGCCCATCGAACCCTATGTGCGGACCAACGTGTGGTACGACTTCAGCGATGCCGATGAGGTGAAGCTGGACCAGGTCGACAAGATCTCCAGTTCGCGCTACTCGACCACGGTGGAATTGGGGTTGGGGCTGGTGGCGCGGGTGACGCCGTCGGTGGCCTTGTTTGTGAGTGCCGATTACAGCAGTGATGTGGATGACAATGATTTGAATGGGTTGATTGGCAGCCTTGGGGTGCGGATGCGGTGGTAGGCAGGCCCGGCCCTTTCGCGGGCACGCCCGCTCCCACAGGGACCGCACATGACCTGAACATTGCGCAATCTCTGTGGGAGCGGGCATGCCCGCGAAGAGGCCGGTACAGGCTACCCATCAGGCCGGTTTCATTATCAGCACCCCAAGCGGCGGCAAGTTGAGCGCCAGCGACAGTGGCTGCCCATGGCTGGCTACAGCCTCACTGGCCACCGCCCCCAGGTTACCCACGTTCGACCCGGCATACAGCTCGGCATCACTGTTCAACAACTCCTGCCAACGCTCACCAAAGGGCACGCCAATCCGATACCCCTCACGCGGCACCGGGGTAAAGTTGGTCACCACCAGCACCGGCTCGCCACTGCTGCTCCAGCGCAACCAGGCGTACACACTGTTCTGCGCGTCGTCACCAATCAACCACTGGAAGCCCTGCGGTTGGCAGTCCTGCTCATGCAGTGCCGGTATGTCGCGGTACAGCCGGTTGAGGTCGCCGACCAGCCGCTGCACACCCAGGTGCTCCGGGTATTGCAACAGGTACCAGTCCAGTTCGCTGTCATGGTTCCACTCACGCCACTGGCCGAACTCGCAGCCCATGAACAACAGCTTCTTGCCCGGGTGTGCCCACATGAAGGTGAGGTAGGCACGCAGGTTGGCGAACTTCTGCCAGCGGTCGCCGGGCATCTTGTCGATCAGCGAACGCTTGCCGTGCACCACTTCATCGTGGGAGATGGGCAGGATGAAGTGCTCGGAATAGGCGTAGATCAGCCCGAAGCTCATCTCGTTGTGGTGGTGGGCGCGGTGCACCGGGTCGTTCTGGATGTAATGCAGGGTGTCGTGCATCCAGCCCATGTTCCACTTGTAGGCAAAGCCCAGCCCGCCCTGCTGGGTCGGCTGGCTCACACCCGGCCAGGCGGTGGACTCCTCGGCGATGATCAATGCACCCGGGGCCTCGTGAGCGGCCACCCCGTTGAGGTGGCGGATGAAGTCGATGGCTTCGAGGTTCTCGCGCCCGCCATGGCGGTTGGGCACCCATTCGCCGGCTTTGCGCGAATAGTCGCGGTACAGCATCGAAGCCACCGCATCGACCCGCAGGCCATCGATGTGGAAGTGCTTCAGCCAGTGCAGGGCCGAAGCCATCATGAAACCGCGTACTTCGTTGCGGCCAAGGTTGTAGATAAGCGTGTTCCAGTCCTGGTGGTAGCCCTCCAGGGGGTTGTCGTATTCGTACAGGGCAGTACCGTCGAACCGCGCCAGGCCGTGCTCGTCCGTGGGGAAATGCGCCGGCACCCAGTCGAGCAGCACACCAATGCCGCCCTGGTGGCAGGCATCGATGAAGGCGGCGAAATCCTCGGCGCTGCCATAGCGCGAGGTGGGCGCGAACATGGACAGCGGCTGGTAGCCCCAGGAGCCGCCAAACGGGTGCTCCATGATTGGCAGCAGTTCGATATGGGTAAAGCCCAGTTGCTGCACATAAGGCACCAGGCGTTCGGCCAGTTCGCGCCAGTTGTAATAGCGCCCGACTTCGCCCGCTTCATCCAGCTCGCAGCGCCATGAGCCGGGGTGCAGTTCGTAGATCGACAGTGGCGCGTTGTAAGCATGGCGCTGCGCGCGTTGTGCCATCCAGTCGTGGTCCTGCCAGTCGTGGCTGAGTGCATTGGCAACCTTGGACGCGGTGCTCGGCGGCAATTCGGTGGCGCGGGCCAGCGGGTCTGCCTTCAGCGGCAGAATCCCATCCTTGCCCAGCACCTCGAACTTGTAGGTTTCGCCCACACCCAGGCGCGGTACGAACAGCTCCCACACCCCGGCACTGTGGCGCAGGCGCATGGGGTGACGGCGGCCATCCCAGTTGTTGAAGTCACCCACCACCGACACCCGCCGGGCGTTGGGTGCCCACACCGAAAAGCACACGCCGGCGATGCCATCGACCTGGACCGGCTGGGCGCCAAAACGCCCGGACAAGTCGCGATGGTTGCCTTCGGCGAACAGGTGCAGGTCCATGTCGCCAAGTTGCGGGCCAAAACTGTAGGGGTCTTCGGTGACTTGCTCGCCACCTGCCCAACCGACTTGCAGCAGATAAGCCTGCGTATCAGCGAGGTGCGCGGTGAACAAGCCTGGTAGACCGCCCTGCACCATTTCGGCCAGCACGCGCCCATCATGGCGCGCCAGCACCCGGGCGCTCAGCGCATCGGGCAGGAAGGCGCGGATGAACACCCCGCCCGCCCCGTCGCCGTGAGGGCCTAGCACTGCAAAGGGATCGGCGTGCTCGGCGCGGGCCAGGGCATCCAGGTCCCGTTGCCGAAGGCCGCCGTTTTCACGCGTTGTAGCATTCATCTATGACTCTCCCCAGGTACTGATCAGTCCATGCAGGCCATGCAAAGGCACGGCCAGCCAGCTTGGACGGTTCTCGGCTTCGTATGTGATTTCGTAGGCGGCTTTTTCCAGGCAGAACAGTTCCAGTGCGGCGCGCTCGCCCTCGGCCTGTTGCCAGGCATGGGGCATGGCGGCGGTGGCCAGGCCATAGGCTTCGACGAAAGCGTGGCGCGACTGGTGCAGGTACTGCCGGGCAACCCGCTGACGCGCCTGGCGCGCCGGGCCGGAAAGGTCGACCGCAGACGCGCTGCGCAGAATCATGGCAGCAGCATAGTCGAAGGATCGCAGCACGCCGCTCACATCCTTGTAAGGGCTGTGTTTTGCCCGGCGCTCTTGCAGCGGGCGGGCCGGTTCGCCTTCGAAATCGATCAGGTAGGCGTCGCCCTGCACCACCAGCACCTGGCCCAGGTGAAGGTCGCCGTGCACGCGCATCAGCAGGCCGCCCTGGGCTTGCCCGGCAAGGTGACTGATGTGCTGGGCCAGGCCGTCGCGCTGTTGCTGCAAATCGTCGACCAGGGCCTGGCTGTCACTGTCGAGGTTGTCGCGGTGCTGGGCCAGCAAATCGAGGGCACGGGTCAGTTCGGCGCTGATCTGCGTGGCCCAGCGCTGGCTGTCGTCGGCATCACTGGGGCGCGGCCGGAACGCTTCATCGTCGGTAGGCGCCGCCAGCAGCAGGTGCATCTCGCCCAGGCGCTGGCCAAGCAAGGCGGCGAAACCGCTGAGTTCGGCCAGCGCATCGGTGTGCACCTCGGCATCCTCGGCGGTGGCTTCCATCTGGTCGCGGATGGCCCGCTCCAGGGTGTTCTGGGTCCAGGCCCAGGCGTCGCCCTGGTTGTTCAGGTAGCCCTGGGCAATCATCAGCAGGTGTGGCGCGTGTTGTTCGTCCACCCGGCTGACCCAGGCCAGCAATGGCGAGATATTGGCAAAGCCGGCAGCGGTCAGGTAGGCGCTCATTTCAAGCTCGGGGTGAATGCCCGGGTTGACCCGGCGGATCAGCTTGAGCACCACCCGGTCGCCGACCACCACCGAGCTGTTGGACTGCTCGGCGCTGAGGTAGCGCACTGTGCTTTCATCATTGAGCCCAAGGCCTGCCAATTGCCCGGTGCTTTCGAAACGCAGCTCTCCTTCGCCGTTGCCGCAAGGCAGGCGCATACCCTCCTCACAGGCACGCAGCACGGCACGAATGAAGGGTTCCAGAACGAAGGCGTCGGTGATCAGGCCCACCTGATGGGCACGGCGCACCCGCGACAGGGCCAGTTGCTGGGGCAGCGCGGTGTTGATGTCTTCCTCGCGCAGCAGGCCGAACGGCAGTTGGTAGCGGTTGGCCGTGCCATCGCTGAGCACTTCGATTTCGCTGAGCAGAACCGGCGTTGTGGCGGTGCCGAAGCGCACGCCGTAGCACAACCGAACGGCGTCGATCGGCCCCTCCTTGCCAGCGAACCAGCGCCGCTTTGGCAAGTACTGCGGCAGGATGCCGTTTGCCAGGGTGTCGCTGGACGGTGCTTCCAGCAGTTCTTCCATGCGTTTGCGCAACACCAGCGTAGTCAATTCGGGTAACCCCTCGGTGGCCTGGATGTGCCAACTGGGCATGCGGTCGTGCGAGGCCAGCAGGAACCAGTAGAAGGCATAGGGTGGCAAGGTAAGCAGGAACGGCAACTGGCCAATCGGCGGGAAGGCGCTGCCGCCGAGCATCTCCACCGGTACTTTGTCGGCGTAGTGTGACAATTCCAGTTCTGCGGCCTGGGCAGCGCGGGAAACGTTGGCCACGCAGAGGATGACCTCGGTATTACCGTCGGCATCGGTGTACTCGCGGGTATAGGCAAGGATGCGCCGGTTGCTGGGAGTGAGGGTGCGCAGGCTGCCGCGGCCAAAGGCCTTCTGCTGCTTGCGCACCGCCAGCATGCGCCGGGTCCAGTTGAGCAGCGAGTGCGGGTCGTGGCTTTGGGCCTCGACGTTGACGGTCTGGAAGCCGTACAGCGGGTCCATGATTGGCGGCAGCACCAGGCGCTGCGGATCGGCACGCGAGAAGCCGCCGTTGCGGTCCGGTGACCATTGCATGGGCGTGCGTACGCCGTCGCGGTCGCCCAGGTAGATGTTGTCGCCCATGCCCAGCTCATCGCCGTAGTAGAGGGTTGGCGTGCCGGGCATCGACAGCAGCAGGCTGGTGAGCAGCTCGATACGCCGACGGTCACGCTGCAGCAGCGGCGCCAGGCGCCGGCGAATCCCTAAGTTGATGCGGGCGCGGCGGTCTTCGGCGTAGTAGTTCCACAGGTAGTCGCGCTCGCGGTCGGTGACCATTTCCAGGGTCAGCTCATCGTGGTTGCGCAAGAAGATCGCCCATTGGCAGTTGGCCGGAATTTCCGGCGTCTGGCGCAGGATGTCGGTGATCGGGAAGCGGTCCTCCATGGCCAGGGCCATGTACATGCGCGGCATCAGCGGGAAGTGGAAGGCCATGTGGCATTCGTCCCCATCGCCTTCGCCGAAGTATGGGCGGGTGTCTTCCGGCCACTGGTTGGCCTCGGCCAGCAACATGCGGTCGGGGTAGTTGGCGTCGATTTCGGCGCGAATCGCCTTCAGCACCTCGTGGGTTTCGGCGAGGTTTTCGTTGTTGGTGCCGTCGCGTTCGATCAGGTAGGGGATGGCATCCAGGCGCAGGCCATCGACGCCCAGGTCGAGCCAGAAACGCATCACATCGATCACCGCCTTGAGCACCTGCGGGTTGTCGAAGTTGAGGTCGGGCTGGTGCGAATAGAAGCGGTGCCAGAAGTACTGGCCGGCGACCGGGTCCCAGGTCCAGTTGGACTTTTCCGTGTCGAGGAAGATGATGCGCGTGCCGTCGTATTTCTGGTCGTCGTCCGACCACACGTAGAAGTCCCTTGCCTTGCTGCCACGCTTGGCATGGCGGGCGCGCTGGAACCACGGGTGCTGGTCGCTGGTGTGGTTGATGACCAGCTCGGTGATGACGCGCAGGCCGCGCTTGTGCGCCTCGGCGATGAAGCGTCTGGCGTCGGCCAGGCTGCCGTAGTCTGTGTGCACGGCCTTGTATTCGGCGATGTCGTAGCCGTCGTCGCGCCGTGGCGAGGGGTAGAACGGCAGCAGCCACAGGGTGTTGACGCCCAGTTCGGCAATGTAGTCGAGCTTGCTGATCAGGCCGGCGAAGTCGCCGATGCCGTCGTTGTTCGAATCGAAGAACGACTTGATGTGCAGCTGGTAGATAACGGCGTCCTTGTACCACAGCGGGTCGTCGATGAAGGCTGCCGGGCGGGAACGCTTGGCCATGGGGGACTCCTTTCAGTTCCAGGTTGCTCTGGCCCAATGCACAAGCAACAGGCTTGACACCATCCCTGTGGGAGCGGGCATGCCCGCGAAGCAGGCAGCGCGGTGTATGGCACCGGCTTCGCCGGTGTTCGCGGGCATGCCCGCTCCCACAGGTGCAGGGCAGTGCGCCGGCGTTACCCGGCCTTTTCTATACGCCAGATACCAAACGGCAGGTGCCAGGGCTCGATGCGCATGAACTGGGTCTTGCCGTACCACGACCAGCGGTGGCCGTTCATCAGGTCTTCGCCATGGGTTTCGGCGTTGTCGTCCAGCCCCAGCTCCCACAGCGGCAGCTCGAAATGCGCCTCCTGGGCGTTGTGCGGGTCCAGGCTGATCGCCACCAATATGAAGTTGTCGCGCTCGGGCGTGCGCCTGGCGAAGTACAGGATGTTGTCGTTCCAGCAATTGAAGAACGCCACGCCCAGGTGGGTTTGCAAAGCACGGTTCTGCCGGCGGATGCGGTTGAGCTGGGCGATCTCGGCAATGATGTTGCCGGGCTGGGTGAAGTCCCGTGGGCGGATTTCGTACTTTTCCGAATCCAGGTATTCCTCCTTGCCCGGCAGCGGCGTGCCTTCGCACAGTTCGAAGCCCGAATACATGCCCCACAGGCCCGAACCCATGGTGGCCAGCGCGGCGCGGATGAGGAAGCCGGCGCGGCCAGAGGTGTGCAGGAAGTACGGATTGATATCCGGGGTGTTGACGAAGAAGTTGGGGCGGTAGCACTGGCTCCACGGCGGCTGGTTGAGTTGCTCGTAGAATTCGCGCAGTTCCTGCTTGGTATTGCGCCAGGTGAAGTAGGTATAGCTTTGCGCGTAACCGACCTTGCCCAGGCGCGCCATCATCGCCGGCTTGGTGAATGCTTCGGCCAGGAAGATCACATCCGGGTAGCGGGCGCGCACATCGGCGATCATCCATTGCCAGAATGGCAGTGGCTTGGTGTGCGGGTTGTCGACGCGGAAGGTCCTGACGCCCTCCTCGACCCAGCCGATGATCACATCGCGCAGGGCCAGCCACAGGCTGGGCACCGCGTCGGGGGCGTAGAAGTCGACGTTGACGATGTCCTGGTACTTTTTCGGCGGGTTCTCGGCATAACGGATGGTGCCGTCCGGGCGCCAGCTGAACCAGCCCGGGTGCTCCTTGAGCCAGGGGTGGTCCTGGGAGCACTGGATGGCGAAGTCGAGGGCGATTTCCAGGCCGTGCTCGGCAGCGGCGGCGACCAGCCTGCGGAAGTCTTCGCGGGTGCCCAGTTGCGGGTGGATTGCATCGTGACCGCCTTCAGCACTGCCGATGGCGTAAGGGCTGCCGGGGTCGCCTGGATCTGCCCGCAGGGCATTGTTGCGGCCCTTGCGATGCTGCATGCCAATGGGGTGAATGGGCGGGAAATACAGCACGTCGAAGCCCATGTCGCGGATCATCGACAGGCGTTCGTGCACATCGTTGAAGGTGCCATGACGCTTGGGGTCGTCAGTGATCGAACGCGGGAACAGTTCGTACCAACTGGCGAACTGCGCAGCCGGGCGGTCGACATCGACGGGGAATTCGCGGCTGCAAGTCAGGTAGCTGCGGTGCTCGGCTTCGCTCATCAGGCGGGCCGTCGCGGGATCGAGGAACAGCGCCACCTGGTCGTCTGTGCCCAGCGTGGCCAGGCGTTGCTGCGTGGCCAGCAGTTCTTCGCGCAGGGCACCGTTGCACAGGTCGATGCCCTTGCCCAGCAGCAACCGGCCCTCTTCCAGCTCCAGCGTCACCTCGACACCGGCGTGGTACTTTTTCTCGAGGTCGTGGCAGTAGGTGGCGTAGGGGTCGACCCAGGCTTCGATGCTGAACAGGTGTGGGCCCAGCTCGGTCGGGGTGAACTCGGCCAGCCAAAGGTCGTTACCTGGCGACTGCATGGGCACGCAATGCCAGCGCCGGCTGTTGGCCTGGCGCCAGTTGAGCATCACGGCCAGGCGGTCGTGGCCATCGCAATAGACCTTGCTGCTGACAGCCACCGGCTGGCCGCTGATGGCCTTGGCGGCGAAGGTGCCGGCTTCGAGTACAGGTTGGGTGTCTTCGATCACGATACGCGGCGCCAGCAGCGCCTGGGACAGGCTGATGGCCTGGTCTGCGTGATCGTTCGCCATGGGCACGCTTTCAAAGGGCTCGTTACGTGACATCGACCTTGCTCCCTCAGGCTGGTGGCGGTAAGGGTTCAGAGCCGGGCACAGGCGTGGGGTTCAAAAAAATTGAGCGAACGGCAGCTGCCAGCGGTCAGAGCCTGCAGCACCTCTTCAATCCAGCCACGCGAGGTCAGGCAATGAACATTCCCATTCCACCGGAAACCCCCGATCCGAATATCGACGACCCCAGCTTGCCGCCACCCGTGCCGGAAGAAGAGCCGGACGAGTTGCCGATCAAGCCTACGGTGCCGCCGACAGTGGGTGACCCGCCGAGCCAGGAGCCACCGGTGAAGGCTTAAGGGTAGACCAGGATTCTGTGCAGGCAGGACCGGCCCCTTCGCGGGCACGCCCGCTCCCACAGGGGCCGCGCCGGCCTTGAATGCGGCGTGGTCCCTGTGGGAGCGGGCGTGCCCGCGAAAGGGCCAGGAAAGCCAATACATCAACCCGCAATTACAGCCGATATTTCCGCCACACTGATTTCCCGCATGCGGAATTTCTGCACCTTGCCGGTCACCGTCATCGGGTATTCGTCGACAAAGCGGATATGCCGCGGCACCTTGAAGTGGGCGATGCGTGCCTTGCACCAGCCTTGCAGCTCCTCGACCGTGGCGCTGTGCCCGGGGTGCAGCTTGATCCAGGCGACGATCTCCTCGCCATAGCGGCTGCACGGAATACCGATTACCTGCGCATCGGCCACCGCCGGGTGGGTGTAGAAGAACTCCTCCAGCTCACGCGGGTAGATGTTCTCCCCGCCGCGAATGATCATGTCCTTGTTGCGCCCGACGATGCGCACGTGGCCATGCTCGTCCATTACCGCAAGGTCGCCCGAATGCATCCACCCTGCCGGGTCGATGGCATCCGCCGTGGCTTGGGGGTTGTCCCAATAACCGAGCATCACGCTGTAGCCGCGGGTACACAGTTCGCCAATCTCGCCACGGGCGACGATGCAGCCGTCGGCGTCCACCAGTTTGTTTTCCAGCTGCGGCTGGGTGCGGCCGACGGTGGTCACGCGCAACTCCAGCTCGTCGTCCGGGCCTGTTTGCAGCGACACCGGGCTGGTTTCGGTCATGCCGTAGGCAATCTGCACTTCGGCCATGTGCATCTGGTCGATGACCCGGCGCATCACCTCGATCGGGCAAGTGGCACCCGCCATGATGCCGCTGCGCAGGGTCGACAGGTCCATGCCTTGGCGGGCCGGGTGGTCGAGCATGGCAATGAACATGGTCGGCACGCCGTACAGGATGCTGGCGCGCTCCTCGGCAACGGCGCGCAGGGTGAGTTCGGCGTCGAAGGCGTCGTTGGGGTAGATCATGGTGCTGCCGTGGGTGATGCAGCCAAGGTTGGCCATGACCATGCCGAAGCAGTGGTACAGCGGTACCGGGATCACCATGCGGTCGTGCGCGGTCAGGCCCAGGCTTTCGCCGACCATGAAGCCGTTATTGAGGATGTTGTAGTGGCTGAGCGTGGTACCCTTGGGCGCCCCGGTGGTGCCGGAGGTGTACTGGATGTTCACCGGCTGGTCGAACTGAAGGCTCTGCTGGCGGGCGGTATAGGCCTCGTTCGAGGTTTGCCCTGCCCGCTCGGCCATCGCGTCCCAGGGCAGGAAGCCGACAGGTGGGTTGGCGCCCAGGCTGATCACGCCGCGCAGGTCCGGCAGGCTTTGGCTGGCCAGTTCACCCGCAGTGGCTGCGGCCAGCTCCGGTACCAGTTCCTGGACCATGCCATGGTAGTCGGACGTCTTGAACGCATCGGCGCACACCAGCCAGCGGCAGCCGGACTGGCGCAACACGTATTCCAGCTCGCCCACGCGATACGCAGGGTTGATGTTCACCAGAATGGCGCCGACCTTGGCACTGGCCAGTTGCAGGATGCACCACTGGGCGCAGTTGGGTGACCAGATGCCGACGCGGTCGCCGGTGTTCACGCCCAGGGCCATCAGCGCGCGGGCATGCACTTCGACCTGTGCGGCCAGCTGACGCCAGCTGTAACGCAAGCCTTGATGACGCGACACCAGCGCCTCGCCGTCGGCACAGCGGGCCACGGTGGCATCGAAGGCCTGGCCGATGGTCTGGGTCAGCAAGGCTTGGTCCTGGCGACCGCGGGTATAGCTCGGTTGACTCATGGGTGTCCCTTCTTGTGGTTGTTCTGGGCACGGCTGAAGCAGCGGGAATACTCTGGCGCAGATTTACGTTTACGTAAAGGTGATGATTGGATTGACAGTCACTGCACTCAGGTTTACGTTAACGTAAAGGTGATGAACAACACTGTTCCTCAGGCATGAAGCCGAACCCTGTGGGAGCGGGCGTGCCCGCGAATGCGATCATTCAGGCAATGACGGTGGCCCTGCTGATGCATTCGCGGGCACGCCCGCTCCCACAGGGTCCGGCGACAGCTCCTTGAGCTACGGTGTAACCCAATTTCAAGAACAAGAAGGTGCCCCAGCATGCATTACCCCTCCCTGAACTTCGCCCTGGGCGAGACCATCGACATGCTCCGCGACCAGGTTCGCGCCTTCGTCGCTACCGAACTGGCCCCACGCGCCGCGCAAATCGACCACGACAACCTGTTCCCCGCCGACATGTGGCGCAAGTTCGGCGACATGGGCCTGCTGGGCATCACCGTGCCGGAAGAGTATGGCGGTGCCGGCCTGGGCTACCTGGCCCACGTGGTGTCGATGGAAGAAATCAGCCGTGGCTCGGCCTCGGTGGCACTGTCCTACGGCGCCCACTCCAACCTGTGCGTCAACCAGATCAACCGCAACGGCAGCCACGAGCAGAAACTCAAGTACCTGCCCAAGCTGATCAGCGGCGAGCACATCGGCGCGCTGGCCATGAGCGAGCCCAACGCCGGGTCCGATGTGGTGTCGATGAAACTGCGCGCCGAAAAGCGCGGTGACCACTACGTGCTCAACGGTAGCAAGACCTGGATCACCAACGGCCCCGACGCCAACACCTACGTGATCTACGCCAAGACCGACCTGGACAAGGGCCCACACGGCATCACGGCCTTCATCGTCGAACGTGACTGGAAAGGCTTCAGCCGCAGCAACAAGTTCGACAAGCTGGGCATGCGCGGGTCCAACACCTGCGAACTGTTCTTCGACGGCGTCGAAGTGCCGCAGGAGAACATCCTCGGCCAGCTCAACGGTGGCGTACGCGTGCTGATGAGCGGCCTGGACTACGAGCGCGTAGTGCTGTCCGGCGGCCCGACCGGCATCATGCAAAGCTGCATGGACCTGGTGGTGCCCTACATTCATGACCGCAAGCAGTTCGGCCAGAGCATCGGCGAGTTCCAGCTGATCCAGGGCAAGATCGCCGACATGTACACCCAGCTCAATGCCAGCCGCGCCTACCTGTACGCCGTGGCCCAGGCCTGCGACCGTGGCGAAACCACCCGCAAGGACGCCGCCGGGGTCATCCTGTACACCGCCGAACGCGCCACGCAAATGGCCCTGGAAGCGATCCAGATTCTGGGCGGCAACGGCTACATCAACGAGTTCCCGGCTGGGCGCCTGCTGCGCGACGCCAAGCTGTACGAAATCGGTGCCGGCACCAGCGAGATTCGCCGGATGCTGATTGGCCGCGAACTGTTCAATGAGACGCGCTGAGGCGCTCAAGTAGCTAGCTGCAAGCGACAAGTAGAAGTACCGCGCTTGCAGCAACATCACCGAACATTCTTGCAGCTTGAAGCTAACAGCTTGATTCTGCGCCAGGAGTCATGATGATTCTGAAATCACAGTTGAACTCGAAGGCACCCGAGTATGCGCAGAGCTATGCCGCCATGGCGGCAGAAGTCCAGGCCCTGCGTAGCCTGCTGGCTCAAGTGGCCCAGGGCGGCGGCGCCAAGGCCCAGGAGCGGCACACCTCACGTGGCAAGCTGCTGCCACGCGAGCGTATCGACCGCCTGCTGGACCCGGGCTCGCCATTTCTCGAAATCGGCCAGCTGGCCGCCCATGAGGTGTACGGCGAAGACGTGCCGGCTGCAGGCGTGATTGCCGGCATCGGTCGCGTGGAAGGCGTGGAATGCATGATCGTGGCCAACGACGCCACGGTCAAAGGCGGTTCGTACTACCCGCTGACGGTGAAAAAGCACCTGCGCGCGCAAACCATCGCCCTGCAAAACCGCCTGCCGTGCATCTACCTGGTGGATTCGGGCGGCGCCAACCTGCCGCGCCAGGACGAAGTGTTCCCCGACCGCGAGCATTTCGGGCGGATCTTCTTCAACCAGGCCAACATGAGCGCGCAAGGCATCCCGCAGATCGCCGTGGTGATGGGGTCGTGCACGGCGGGCGGCGCATACGTACCGGCAATGGCCGACGAAGCGATCATGGTGCGCCAGCAGGCGACCATTTTCCTGGCCGGCCCGCCGCTGGTTAAGGCCGCCACCGGTGAAGTGGTCAGCGCGGAAGATCTCGGCGGCGCCGATGTGCACTGCCGCACCAGCGGCGTGGCCGACCACTATGCCGACAACGACGAACACGCCCTGGCCATCGCCCGACGCAGCGTGGCCAACCTCAACTGGCACAAACTGGGCAAGCTGCAACGCCTGGCCCCGGTGGCGCCGCTGTATGCTGCCGAAGAGCTGTATGGCGTGGTGCCGGCCGATGCCAAGCAACCGTTCGACGTGCGCGAGGTGATTGCGCGCCTGGTCGATGGCTCGGTGTTCGATGAGTTCAAGGCGCTGTTCGGCACCACCCTGGTGTGCGGCTTTGCCCACCTGCATGGCTACCCGGTGGCGATCCTGGCCAATAACGGCATCCTGTTTGCCGAAGCTGCGCAAAAAGGCGCGCACTTCATCGAACTGGCCTGCCAGCGCGGCATCCCGCTGCTGTTCCTGCAGAACATCACCGGTTTCATGGTCGGCAAGAAGTACGAAGAAGGCGGTATCGCCAAGCATGGCGCCAAGCTGGTGACTGCCGTGGCCTGCGCCCAGGTGCCCAAGTTCACGGTGATCATCGGCGGCAGCTTTGGCGCCGGCAACTACGGCATGTGCGGCCGGGCCTACGACCCGCGTTTCTTGTGGATGTGGCCTAACGCGCGCATTGGCGTGATGGGCGCTGAACAGGCCGCCGGTGTGCTGGCGCAGGTCAAGCGCGAGCAAAGCGAGCGCAGCGGCCAGGCCTTCAGTGCCGAGGACGAGGCCCGGCTCAAGCAGCCGATCCTCGACCAGTACGAGCACCAGGGCCACCCCTACTACTCCAGCGCCCGCCTGTGGGACGACGGCGTCATCGACCCGGCGCAAACCCGTGACGTGCTCGGCCTGGCGTTGTCTGCCGCGCTGAACGCACCGATCGAACAGAGCCGCTTCGGCATTTTCCGGATGTGACCCATGAGCGATTTCAGCACCCTTGAAGTGACTCGCGACCCACGCGGCTTTGCCACCCTGTGGCTTAGCCGCGAGGACAAGAACAACGCCTTCAACGCGCAGATGATCCGCGAGCTGATCGTGGCCATCGACCAGCTGGCCGAAGACACCCGCCTGCGTTTTGTGCTGTTGCGGGGCCGTGGCCGGCACTTCAGCGCCGGCGCCGACCTGGCCTGGATGCAGCAGTCGGCGCAGCTGGACTTCAACACCAACCTGGATGACGCCCACGAACTGGGTGAGCTGATGTACGCCCTGCACCGCCTCAAGGCCCCTACCCTGGCCGTGGTGCAAGGGGCAGCCTTTGGCGGCGCGCTGGGCCTTATCAGCTGCTGCGACATGGCCGTTGGTGCCGAAGACGCCCAGTTGTGCCTGTCGGAAGTACGCATCGGCCTGGCCCCGGCGGTGATCAGCCCGTTTGTGGTCAAGGCCATTGGTGAGCGCGCTGCGCGCCGCTATGCCCTCACTGCCGAGCGTTTCAGCGGTGTACGGGCCCGCGAGCTGGGCCTGCTGGCCGAGGTGTATCCGGCCGGCGAACTGGACGCGCAGGTCGAAGCCTGGGTGAACAACCTGCTGCAGAACAGCCCGCAAGCGTTGCGCGCTACCAAGGACCTGCTGCGCGAAGTGGGCGACGGCGAACTCAGCCCGGCCCTGCGCCGCTACTGCGAAAACACCATCGCCCGCATCCGCGTCAGCGCCGAAGGCCAGGAGGGCCTGCGCGCCTTCCTGGAAAAACGCCGCCCCGCCTGGCAAACCGATGACAAGAAGGAGCCGCGCCCATGAGCCGCCCCGTTTTGACCACCCTGCTGGTCGCCAATCGCGGCGAAATTGCCTGCCGGGTAATGCGCACCGCCAAGGCCATGGGCCTGACCACGGTCGCCGTGCACAGCGCCACCGACCGTGACGCCCGCCATAGCCGCGAAGCCGACATCCGTGTCGACCTGGGCGGCACCAAGGCTGCCGAAAGCTACCTGCTGGTCGACAAGCTGCTGGCCGCCGCCAAGGCCAGTGGGGCCCAGGCCATCCACCCGGGCTATGGCTTCCTGTCCGAGAACGCCGGTTTCGCCCGCGCCATTGAACAAGCTGGGCTGATCTTCCTCGGCCCACCGGCCAGTGCCATCGACGCCATGGGCAGCAAGTCGGCAGCCAAAGCGCTGATGGAAGCTGCCGGGGTGCCGCTGGTGCCGGGCTACCACGGCGAAGCGCAGGACCTGGACACCTTCCGCGCAGCTGCCGAACGTATTGGCTACCCGGTGCTGCTCAAGGCCAGCGCGGGTGGTGGCGGCAAAGGCATGAAAGTGGTCGAGGAAGAGAGCCAACTGGCCGACGCCCTGGCCTCGGCCCAGCGTGAGGCGCAGTCGTCGTTCGGCGATGCGCGCATGCTGGTGGAAAAGTACGTGCTCAAGCCGCGTCACGTGGAAATCCAGGTGTTTGCCGATCAGCACGGTAATTGCCTGTACCTGAACGAACGCGACTGTTCCATTCAGCGCCGCCACCAGAAAGTGGTTGAAGAAGCGCCAGCCCCGGGCCTGTCGCCTGAGCTGCGCCGCGCCATGGGCGAGGCGGCGGTGCGCGCGGCCCAGGCCATCGGCTACGTGGGCGCGGGCACGGTAGAGTTCCTGCTGGATGCCCGTGGCGAGTTCTTCTTCATGGAGATGAACACCCGCCTGCAAGTGGAGCACCCGGTCACCGAGGCCATCACCGGCCTGGACCTGGTGGCCTGGCAGATTCGCGTGGCCTGCGGCGAGGCGCTGCCAATCACCCAGGAGCAAGTGCCATTGATCGGCCATGCCATCGAGGTGCGGTTGTATGCCGAAGACCCGGCCAATGAGTTCCTGCCCGCGACTGGCAAGCTGGCGCTGTACCGTGAGTCGGCACCCGGCGAAGGCCGAAGGGTGGACAGCGGCGTCAGCGAAGGCGATGTGGTGTCGCCGTTCTACGACCCGATGCTGGGCAAGCTGATTGCCTGGGGTGAAAACCGCGAACAGGCGCGCCTGCGCTTGCTGGCCATGCTCGATGAGTTCGCCATTGGCGGGTTGAAGACCAACATCGCCTTCCTGCGCCGCATTCTGGCCCACCCGGCGTTTGCTGCGGCAGAGCTGGATACTGGCTTTATTCCGCGTCATCAGGAGGTCTTGTTGCCCGCGCCACAGGCGCTGCCGGCCGGCTTCTGGGAAGCGGCGGCCGAGGCCTGGTTGCAGGGCCAGGAGGGGCAGCAGCGGGATGACGACCGCAATTCGCCGTGGGGGGAACTCAATGGCCTGCGCCTGGGCCTGCCGGCACGCACCAGCCTGCATCTGGTAAGCGGCGGGCAGAACCAGGCGGTGGCCCTGGAACGCAGCGCTGCGCCCACCTGGCAGTTGGCCGGCGAGCACCTGGTGCATGACCAGGCAGGTGTGCGTCGCCAGCACTTGGCGATCCGCCGTGGTGGCACGCTGTACCTGCACTGGGAGGGTGACATGCATGCCATCGAGGCTTTCGACCCGATTGCCGAGGCCGAGGCCAGCCATGGCCATCAGGGCGGTTTGGGCGCGCCCATGAACGGCAGCATCGTGCGTGTGCTGGTGGAGCCGGGACAGGTGGTTGAAGCGGGTACGGCGCTGGTGGTGCTGGAGGCCATGAAGATGGAGCACAGCATTCGTGCGCCGCATGGCGGGACGGTGAAGGCACTGTTCTGCCAGGAAGGGGATATGGTCAGCGAAGGGACGGTGTTGGTCGAGTTGGTGGAGTGAGGTAGGGATTGATCCTGTGGGAGCGGGTTTACCCGCGAAGAATCCAACGCGGTGGATGGCACCGGCTACGCCGGTGTTCGCGGGTGAACCCGCTCCCACAGGCACAATGCAATGTTTGAGGTTTGCGCCGTACTTGTGGGAGCCCGGCTTGCCGGCGATGGGCTGCGCAGCAGCCCCGGCAATCTAGAATGTTGGTCGAACTGGTGGAGTGAGGTAGGGATCGATCCTGTGGGAGCGGGCGTGCCCGCGAAGAAGGCGACGCAGTGCATGGCACCGGCTTTGCCGGTGTTCGCGGGCATGCCCGCTCCCACAGGGACCGCGCAATGTTTGAGGTTTGCGCCGTACCTGTGGGAGCCCGGCTTGCCGGCGATGGGCTGCGCAGCAGCCCCGGCAATCTAGAATGCTCCGTGCACCCGCACGACCACACCCAGGAATTCACAGCCTTCTTCACACAACAGCGCCGGGTAGTTGCTGTTCAGTGCCTTCAGATAACGCTGCCCACCTTCTTCGGCCAACTCGCGAAAAATCGCCGGTTTGCCGGGCTGACGAGCGATAACCAAACGCCCGGCCTCAGCCTCGACGCCTGGGTCAACCAGCATCCGCATGCCCTGCGGCACACTGCGACCACTGACGGCGCTCATCGCGTCATTCTCGACGGCCAGCCAGAATGCCTTGCCTTGAGCCAGGTAATCCGTCTGCTCGAACACTCCTGGTTCCGCACTCTCTGCAATGCCAATCTCTTCCCAACCCAACACCGGGTAGCGGAAACACACGATGTTTTGCAACAGATCAAGGTCGCCGTCATCCACTTGGCAAGCCTCGCCAACTTGACCGTGAATGCGCAACGCCAGGCTAACGGTGTAGTGAGGCATGCCAATCTCGACGAACGTGCGGTTCATCGAACTCGATCTTTGGCTGGCGACGCTTGTTCACCCAATGCCCTACGCTGCCTTGAGACACACCAACACGCTCAGCAAGCTGCTCTTGAGTAAGCCCTAGCGCCTCCATACGATTGCGGACGAGAGCAATCCATCTATCCATATTCATCTTTAACCGATATTCCTTATCGAGCTCTGCACAACTCCGGCAATCTAGAATGCCCCGTGCATCCGCACGACCACACCCAGAAACTCGCAACCCTCTTCACACAGGATTGTCGGGTAGCGCGTATTCAACGGCTTGAGCATCTTGTCGCCACCCTCTTCGACCAACTGCCGCAACACCGCAGGCCGCCCCGGCTGCCGGGCAATTACCAACCTGCCGGGCTCTGCCGGCAGGCCAGTGTCGACCAGTACGCGCATGCCCTCAGGCACACTCTTGCCGCTGGCCGCATTCATCGAATCGTTTTCCACCATCAGCCAGAACGCATTGCCGGCTGGCATGTAGTCCGTCTGCTCATGGGATTTGCCCGTCTCGGGTAACGGCCCCTGCAAGTCGGCCCAAGCCAATACCGGGAAACGAAAGCTGGCATAGAGCAGCGCTTCACCTGAAGCCGGCTGCTCGACGGCATAACGGCCAGGCGCCTCACGCACAATGTCACGCTCTACCACCATGACTTGTGCTTCCAGAAACACCAAGCCTAGTTTTTCGAGCTTTTCGTTGATGGTTTCCAGCGTCGGACGCCGCGTGCCGCGCAGCCAATGCCCAACGCCACCCTGAGTCATGCCCAGGCGTTCGGCCAGCTTCAGCTGGCTGAGGTTGTGTTCGCGCTTGTAGCGCTTGAGAAATGCATTCCAGTTTTCCATGAGCGGCAACAATACGGACTGTATTACCCGCAGCAATACACAATCTGAATTATTTATTTGAGCATATTCAGTACAGATTGACCTATCCTCTGATTCCAGTGTGTTTGAAGGGAAATCAGAAGGTATCGCGATGAAACCACCGAAAAACGACGAAACAGATCTCGACAGCGAAGCCGCCCGCCGCGCCCTCGACTACTACCTAAACCCCAAGCCCCAGCGCCCCACCCTGGACAATAAAATCTGGACCCTGCACGAGAACGTCACGGGCGACCAGGCGCAGGAACATGCCATCGCCCTGCTGCGCTGCGCCGCCGCCACCGCGCAGGAAACTGCCGCGCACCAGCACGGCAGCCAGCGCGAGCTGACTTACGCGTTGATGCACATGATGGACATGGCCCGCGCCCTGCTGGAGCACAAGCGCGCCGCAGATCCGGATTTCTGAGTAAAAAGAAGGGAGAGAACGTGATGGCCGAGTAACGGCAGAGGCCCCGATTGCCGGGACAAGGAAGCGCATCGGTAAAACTTTTTTACCGAATTGACGAAAATTCATTTGACTGGCAAATGATAACGATTATTATTGCACTCAGCTGATCGCGAGATCTGCTGGATAACCTGGAGCTTAGGTCGCTCTCAGATTATCTCCTCATCAGGCTAATCACGGTTTTTGACCCGGCTTTTTGCCGGGTCTTTTTTTTGGCTCTTCAGGCTAATGAAGATCGTGATGGCGCGCATGATAGCAAAGGTGTTTCAGGGCGTGAACGCTCATTACAAAACTTTGCGGAATCAGCACTTGAGAATCAATCTCGTTTCGCCTACGCTGAGCTCGCATCACGGAAGATGCCCCCACCCCTCCCCTTTGTAAGCAAGGAGCTGTCCATGACCCGTCTGCTGCTGCCCCTTGAACACCCAACGCCTGTTGCCGAACACGATGCCGAACACGCCCTGCTGCATGCCCTGAAGCGGCTGCCCCGGCGCGTGCAGCAAGTGTTCCTGCTAAACCGCCTCGACCAACTGGACTTCGCCAGCATCGCTGCTCGGCTGGACCTCCCCTTGGCCAGCATCGAGCGGAACATGGACCAGGCGTTGCAGGCCGGCCGCACGCGCCGGGATGTACTGGCGAGTGTTGCCGGGCAATGGTATGTGCGCTTGCAAAGCCCACAGGTGACAGCATGCGAACGGATCGACTTTCGTCGCTGGCTGGATGCAGATACAGCGAACCTTCAAGCGTTCCACGAAACAGAACTGCGCTGGCGCAGCCTGCTTGCACCGGCACGGCAGCTGGGCCATGACGGCTGGTACCGTCAAGGCCGGGCAGCACTGTCGCTGGGCGGATGCTCGATTGCGGTCGGGCTTGGTGTAGCGGCGTTGCTGCTGTTTGGTTTCTGGGCCTGATCCCGGCGCGGGGGCTTGTATCAGATGACTGTTGGAGCAACGCCAAACGCTTCCAGTATCCAGTCACGAACCCGAATACAGGCATCATCGTCTTTCTTCTCCTCCCTGAAGGTCAGAAAATGCTGGCTGTCCTTGTGCGTCAACTCCTCCTCAACCGGCCTGACGAGCAAGCCCTGCTGGATAAGCGGCTCCACCAGGTAGTGCCAGCCCAGCGCGACCCCCTGACCTGCGACCGCCAATTGAACAAGCGAGCTGTAGTCGTTGGAGTGATACAACTGCGCACCATTCACGACGCGCGCGTTCAGGTCGACATGGTGATACTCGAACCAGACATACCAATCTACATGCTCCGCGATCTGTGACCTACCGTAGGGGCTGAGGTTGAGCAATGGTTTCTGGCTCATGACTTCAAGGTCTGTCAGGTCAGGATTCTGCTCGAGGTATTCAGGGCTGCATATTGGATAAATCACATCGCAAACAAGTGGGTAGCTGCTATAACCCTCTCGTATCTTTGAAAGCTTATTGACAAATATATCAGGCTGAACGCCTGGCTCCATGGTCAAGAAGTTTTGCGTCACCACCGTATTGAGATCAATATCCGGGTTAGCCGCCAGGAATTCAGGAAGACGAGGTGTAAGCCACAAGCCCGAAAAGGCAGGTGTACAACAAATGGTAACAATACGTTTACCGCTCGTTTGCCTGCGGATACGGCTTGATGCCTGAGAGATATTGCTCAGCGATAATTGCACTGCATCAAAAAAAGCCGCACCTGCCGGCGTCAGCTGCACGGCGCGCCCGTTCCTTATGAACAATTCCGCGTTCAGGAAGTTTTCAAGCTCGCGAATCTGGCGACTGATGGCAGCTTGGGTAACACACAGCGACTCTGCAGCACGCGTGAAATTCAAATACTTCGCCGCTGCTACAAATGCCTTCACAGCGCGCAATGAAGGCATTTGAATCAGGGACAGATCGGGTTCCGTATGCTTTACCATTCGCCTGCACCATTTATCAAACAAAAATACGACATTTGGATCACGGCAGCCTTGATCAAGCCTAACCTCTCATCTTTTATTCTTCTTGTTTCGTCGCGCAGCCAGCCGAGCATGCACTCGACACGCTTTATCCCGACTTCGTAAACACCAACAGCGGCGCGGAATCTTATCTCATAATACTGAAAAAGGGCCTTCATGGAGGCCCCTTTTCATCTTGCTGAACAGCTAAAAACCTTACTCATCGCCAGCGCGAAGCTCCTTGAACTTCATGTTGGCTTTCGCACCGATGGTCAAGAAAGGCTGTGGCGGTAGCTGCCTGGGCTTGTCATAGCCCTCAAGAATATCCGCCAGCTCGCTCTTCACGCCCAAAGCCAAATCCGCTGCCGCGATACCGGCGGCGGTCGATTTGGACGCGCCAAGGCCATTGCAACCACAGGCCGAAATCACACCTTGGGCCACCTCCCCGAAAGCAGGAACGCTGTTCCAGGTAAGGGCCATCGGGCCGCCCCAGCGGTACTGCATACGCAGCCCTTTCAAGGCCGGGAAACGCGTGAGGAATTTCTGGTCGTGAACCCTGCCGGCACTGTTAACCTGGCTATCACCGATGACCAGGCCCGGATTGTAGGAGTACCGCCAGCGCACCAGAATCCGGTCGCTATCGCCATCGCTTATGCGGCGAATGGTTGTCCCCATTGGAAGTGCCGGAGTCGCAGCCCAGGTACGGTGACCTGGAAGGCGCCTGGGATCAAAGCGCTCGGTCAGCGAGGCATAAGTGAAGACATGCAGGAGCTGCCCTTTAAAGAAGCCGAAGCTTTGCGCATGCCCATTGTTAGCCAGAACGACTTTACCCGCCGTGACAACGCCCTTCGGCGTTTTCACCACCCACGAGCCACCCACGTTCTTGAACGACAGGGCAGGCGTTTGCTCATACACACGAACAGGATCACTAAAGCTATCTGCGATTCGGCGTACATAGTCCGCTGGCTGAATCATCACCGTACCAGGCATGAACATACCGGACGTGTAAGCAGGGCTCCCGGTTACATCGCCGATTTCCCGGGTGTTGAGCAATTCGTACTTTTCACCCAGCGCGTCGAGCTGCTTCCCGTACGACAAGATGTGCTCATCACCTTGGGTACCCCGGGCAACACTGTATCGGCCACATGGGTCAAAGACTTCTTTGCCCCAGCCGTGCTCGCCAGCCAACTCCATGCCCAGCGCAATCGCGGTACGGTAAAGCGTGATGTCGCGACGGGCGCGGTCAAGCGAACCACCACCCAGCCCTTCTGCAGAGACCTCATGGGGAAGATCGATGATGAACCCGGAGTTACGCCCTGAAGCACCATCGCCAACCAAGCCGGCCTCAAGCACCACTACCTTGACGGTCGGATCCAGTCGAACCATTTGACGGGCGGCGGACAGCCCGGCGAAACCACCACCGATGACTACGACGTCTGCCGTGATCGAGCTCTCCAATGCTGGCTTGGCCACGCGGCGGGGCAGCATCTCTGCCCAGCCGGAGCTACCGTTGTTTTCAGGTAATTTAGAAGCAACAAACATGTCGGCTTCTCCAGCGATCAACAAGCGGACGCTTCGCGCTCGATCAGCGGCGCCAATGCTTCGCGCAGTGCGCCCAACTTGGCTTCGGCCAGGCGGGCAAGCGGACGGCGTGGATTACCTGCGCCGTAGCCCATGATTTCTGCACCGGCGTAAACAGACTGGACGTAATCACCCTGCCAGATCAGGGACATGACCGGAGCCAACGATTTCCAGATCTCTTGCACCTCATCCCACTTGCGTTCGGCAGCAGCGTTGACCAGGGCAACACAGGTTTTCGGTGCCATGTTGGCCCCACCCCAGATCAACCCTGCAGCACCCGCGAACAGGGCGTAAGGTACCAGCGGATCGGCACCATTCATGGTCGGCAGACCGGTACGCACCAGGGAAGCTTGCGCTGCCAGGTCACCGCTGCTGTCCTTCACGGAAACGAAATTGGGGATTTTGCCCAGTTGCCTGAACAGCGAAGGCGTGACCTCGACGCCTACCGCCTGTGGGACGTTGTAGCCAATGATCGGCAGGCCAGCCTGGGAAACCTCGGCGTAGAAGTCGATGATGCCCTGGTCTTCGGTTGGGCCTTCGAAGAAGGGTGGCAGCACCATGACACCGTCGGCGCCACAGTCCTTCGCATGACGGGTACGCTCGACAACTTCGTCAACCAGCAAGGCGGAGGTCTGCGCGATGATGCGAGCACGACCGTTGATGACTTTAGCGCCGAAAGCGACCAGCTCCCTGGATTCGTCCTTACTCAGATACACGTGCATTCCGGTTCCGGAGCTCAGCACAAAGCCATGTACACCGGCCGCAATGTAACGCTCGATGAGCGCTTCAAATCGCGAATAGTCGATTTTGCCCTGGGCATCGAACGGCGTGGTGATGGCAAGGTTTACACCGGAAAAACTGAATGCAGACATCGTAAAACCCCTTATTGTTCTCGGCTGGTCGATCCAGCCAAACCATCGAGCAGTGGATGCTCCAGGAAAAGGGTACGGATGAATTCAATCTGTAGACAGCGACATTTCCGGGGACGACTTGATGAGAAATTGTTATACGGTTGGCGCGCCCTACAGGGGCGATGGCCCAGAAGACCACACGCCCGCAGCAGCGAAAATGCCTGCGACCCGGCCGCTCAAAACCGCTCGGCCGGGTCTGTGGTCATGAGCATCTGCTGGAACCGCTCCAGGAAAATCGACTCGGCCCGGGTCAACTTCTGCTCGCGGTTCCAGAGCAGGTACACGTTCACATCGATCACCCCGTCCCACGGCGGCAAACGCCACAGCTCATTGGCCTGCACATCTGCCGCGACGATGTGCTCCGGCAGGCAGCCGATGCCGTAGCCCGCTCCCACCAGGCGCAGGATTTCATCCAGGCTCGGCGATGACGCGACAATGCGCCCGGTAAAGCCCTGCTGATCGCGAAATACCGTGAGCGGCGACAGGTTGCCGCCCATCTGGTCACTGGTAAAGCTTACGAAGTGCTCGCCCTGAAGGTCCGCCACGGTGAGGTTCTTGCGACCAAAAAAGCGATGGCGCTTGCCGCAGAAAAACGCGTAGCGCTGTTCAAGCAACACCCGTTGCTCCAGCCGGGGCTGCGGCGTGCGGCACAGGCTAAGGCCGAACGAGGCGGTCTTCTGCAACAGGCCACTGACCACATCCGAACTGCGCAGCACATCGATCTCCAGCTCCACCTGCGGGTAGTCACTGTGGAACTGCGCCAGGAAATCGTCGTAGGCACGGGACTGGATGCGGCTGATGCTGAGCAGGCGGATCTTGCCCGTTACCGTCTCGGCCGGGCTGTCCAGTGCAGGCCCCAGCCGCGAGACCGTGCCGTACAGTTCGGCGGCGATCTGCATCACTTCCTGCCCCGCTTGCGACAGGTTGATGCGCGGCCCGCGGCGCACCACCAGGGCACTGTCCAGCTGCTCTTCCAGGCGCCTGAGTGCCTGGCTGACGGCCGGCTGGCTGAGGTGCAGGCGTGCCGCGGCGCGGCTGATGCTGCCCTCCTGGCCGATTACCAGAAAGGTACGCAGCAGGTTCCAGTCGAGGCGGTCGTTGAGAAAACGCTTGGCTTCGGGGTCTCTGGCGAGCGGCGGTGATGTCGGCGTCATTATTTGCTGGTCTTATACTTGAGTATTTAAATTAGAAGCTTTTCCTAGAATAGAACTTGGCTCACCATCAAGCAACGCACCGCCAGAGTGCCTTTGTCCTGCCCGTGCAGGGCTCTCCTTCTCCTGCCTATAACAATGACGCCCAGGAGCCTCAGATGACGAGCAATACCCCCACCCCGCGTCGTGCCGCGGCGGCTGCCTTCATTGGCACCACCATCGAATTCTACGACTTCTACATCTACGCCTTCGCCGCAGCGCTGGTGCTCGGGCAGCTGTTCTTCCCCAGCGAAAACCCGATGCTCAGCACCATGGCAGCGTTCGGCAGCTTTGCCGTGGGCTTTATCGCCCGGCCGTTCGCCGGCATGGTGTTCGGCCACCTGGGCGACCGCCTGGGCCGCAAGAAAATGCTGTTGGTCACCATCGTGCTGATGGGCGTGGCCACCACCTGCATCGGCCTGCTGCCGACCTACGCCCAGGCCGGCATCTGGGCGCCTATCGGCCTGATCTTCCTGCGCCTGCTTCAGGGCATTTCGGTCGGTGGCGAATGGGGTGGCGCGGTGCTGATGGCCAGCGAGCACGCGCCCAAAGGCCGTAAGGTGTTCTTTGCCTCGTTCGCCCAATGGGGCAGCCCGGCGGGCCTGCTGCTGGCGCTGATCGCGTTCCGCTTCATCACTGCCATGGAGCAGGAAGACCTGATGAGCTGGGGCTGGCGTATCCCGTTTCTGATGAGCGGGCTGCTGATGATCGTGGGCCTGCTGATCCGCTTTGGCGTGCCGGAGTCGCCGGAGTTCGCCGAGGTCAAGAACAGCGAGCAGACCAGTGACAACCCGGTGCGGGAAGTGCTGCGCGAGCACTGGCGCAACATCGTCTTCGCCGCCCTGGCGGTGACCATCGGTTCTGGCGGGTTCTTCTTCACCAATACGTTCATGATCACCTACGTCACCCAGTACCAGGGCATTGCCAAGACCACCATCCTTGATTGCCTGTTCGTGGTCACCATCCTGCAGTTTCTCTCGCAACCCTGTTCGGCCATGCTCGCCGAGCGCCTGGGTGAAGGGCGCTTCCTGAAGTGGGTCGCGACCCTGTGCATGGTGGTGCCCTACCCGATGTTCCTGTTGGTGCAGACCGGCAATGTGATCTACATGACTGCGGGTATCGCCCTGGCCGTGGTCCTGCTGTCGGCGCTGTATGCGGTGATTGCCGGCTACATGGCCGAAGCCTTCCCGGCCCGTGTCCGTTACTCGGGTATTTCCATCGCCTACCAGTTGGGCAGCGGCCTGACCGGTGGCCTTACGCCAATGCTGGGCACCTTCGTTGCCGGCCAGTTCGCCGGGCAATGGGTACCGCTGGCACTGTTCTTCAGCGTGCTGGCCCTGATGTCGCTGGCCGGCGTGCTGGGGCTCTCGCACCTGCGCAGCGCCACTGCCAGGCCGGCCGCCCTCTCCCCTTCGCAAGGAATCGCCTGATGAGCAACAAGCCTCACGCCATGTCGGAAACCGAATGGCAAGCACGCTGCGAGCTGGCTGCGCTGTATCGCCTGATCGCCTATTACCGCATGACAGACCTGATCGATACGCACATCACCCTGCGTGTACCCGGGCCTGACCGGCACTTTTTGATCAACCGCTATGGCGTGGCATTCGAGAAGATGCGCGCCAGCGACCTGGTACTGATCGACCTGGACGGCAACGTGGTCGACAGCCACTTCAACGGGGGCAAGGTCAATGCGGCCGGCTTTGTCATCCACTCGGCCATTCACGATGCGCGGCCGGACCTGCACTGCATCATCCATACCCACACCGCGGCAGGTATGGCGGTGGCTGCACAACGTGACGGCCTGTTGCCACTGACCCAGCACGCGCTGAAGTTCTACGGCAACCTGGCCTACCACACGTATGAAGGCATCGCGCTGTCGCTTGAAGAGCGCGAACGGCTGGTCGCCGACCTTGGCCCGCACAAGGCGATGATCCTGCGCAACCACGGGCTGCTGGCCGCCGGCGGCAACGTGGCCGCCGCGTTCCACGAGATCTATTTCCTGGAGCGCGCCTGCCAGGCACAAATCCAGGCGATGTCTGCCGGTGTGGCGTTGAACATTCCCACTGAGGACGTGTGCCGGCACACTGCGGCACAGTTTGGGCGCGATGGCATCGACGGCATCATCGACATGGCCTGGCAGGCCGCGCTGAGCCTGATCGACGAGCAGCGCAGCGCGTGGTGCAGCTGACATGGCCAGCCTCGTACTGCTTTGCCAGAACCCTACGCTGACGGACTGGTTGGCCACGCTGTTCGCCGAACATGCCCCACAACTCGACATACTGCGCCCAGGCGATGCGGGCGCCCGGCACGCCGAAGTGGCCGTGTGCTGGTTCCCGCCCGAAGGCAGCCTGGGCCGCTTGCCCAGCCTGCGCCTGGTGCACTCGATCGGCTCCGGCGTCGACCACCTGGCACAGGACAGCTCACGCGATACGTCGCTGCCCGTGTGCCGGGTGGTCGACCCTGACCACACCCAGGGCATGAGCGAGTACGTGCACTGGGGCGTGCTGCACTTTCACCGGGGCTTCGATCAGGTGATTGCCGGCAACCCTGGCCAGCACTGGCAGCGCCCGGTGCAGCGCAAGGCCGGGGACGTGCGCGTCGGCGTGATGGGCCTGGGCGCAATCGGTGCACCCGTGGCGCAGCGGCTGGCAGCGGCTGGTTATGACGTGCGCGGCTGGGCACGCACCCCGCGCCAGATTGACGGCGTAACTACCTTTGCCGGCGCAGGTTCACAGCAGGCGTTTCTCAGCGAACTGGATGTGCTGGTCAACCTGCTGCCGCTTACCGCCAGCACCCACGGCGTACTGAACCACGCGGTGTTCCGGCACATGGCCAAAGGCAGTGCGTTGATCAACTGCGGCCGTGGCCAGCACCTTAACCCGGATGACTTGCGCGAGGCGCTGGCCAGCGGGCAGTTGCGCGGCGCCCTGCTCGATGTGTTCGAACAGGAACCCCTGCCGGCCGATTCCCCGCTATGGCACACGCCGGGTGTGTGGGTGACACCGCACATGGCGTCGGCCGCGTCCGACCTGTGCATCGCCCGGCAGGTGGCCGACAACGTGTCGCGCCTGAGCGCCGGGCTGCAACTGAACAACCTGGTCGACCCTGAACTGGGCTATTGACCGCACGCGTTACCAAGAGGTGATCCATGAAAACGTTTTTCCATCCTGCCCAACGCCTGCACCACCCTCGCTCCTACCTGTCGCGGGGGCAGATGCGCCAGCCGCAGGAAATACCGGCACGCATCGACCCGCTGCTGGCCGTGGTCGAGAAGCTCGGCTACCCCCTGTTCGAACCCGCCGACCACGGCATGGCGCCGCTGGCGGCGGTGCATGGCCAGGCGTACCTGGACTACCTGGGCAGCGCCTACCAGCAGTGGCATGAAGTGCCGGAAGACTGGGGCGATGAGGTGATGTCCAACATCTACATCCGTGAAGGCAACCCGCTGCGTGGCATCCTCGGCAAGACCGCCCGCTACCTGGCCGATGGCAGCTGCCCGATCGGCGAGCACACCTGGCAGGCTGCCTACTGGTCGGCGCAAAGCGCGGTGGCCGCAGCGCATGCGCTGATCGAAGGCGACCAGGCCGCCTATGCCCTGTGCCGGCCACCAGGGCACCATGCCCGCGCCGAGGCCGCAGGTGGTTTCTGCTTCCTGAACAACGCCGCAATCGCCGCCCAGGTGCTGCGTGGCAAGTTCGCCAAGGTGGCGGTGCTCGACACCGACATGCACCACGGCCAGGGCATCCAGGAAATCTTCTACGACCGCGACGACGTGCTGTACGTGTCGATCCATGGCGACCCGACCAACTTCTACCCGGTGGTCGCCGGTTTCGATGATGAGACCGGAACGGGTGCCGGCACAGGCTTCAACCTGAACCTGCCCATGGCCCACGGCGCCAGCGAAGCGGACTTCTTTGCCTGCATGGACCAGGCAGCAGCGGCGCTGCGCGCCTTCGCCCCGGATGTGCTGGTGCTGTCGCTGGGCTTTGACATCTACGAAAACGACCCGCAGTCCAAGGTTTCCGTCAGCCACGAAGGGTTCCGCTTGCTGGGGCAGCGGATCAGGCAGCTGGGCCTGCCCTGCGTGGTGGTGCAGGAAGGCGGCTATGACATTGCAACCCTGGATGAAAACGCCTCGCGCTTCTTTGCCGGCATGACCGCCTGAGGCAAACCTGAAGTACTCCGGGTTGCCCTGGGCAACCCGGCTTATCGAGCATTACAACAATAAAGAACGCAACTTGCCTCGCCCGCATGTTAGCGCTCAGGCCCCCGGCTGCCCGTCGCAGGCGCTGGGGCAATAACAATAAATCTTCACGCTGCCGTTCTTGAATCTGGCAATAAGGAAGTATCCATGTGGCTTAAAACGTTCACCTTGGGGATGGCCGGCGCTAGCGTCTGCCTGTACGGCTCGATCACCTGCGCGGCCGAATCGGACCATGGCTTTATTGAAGACAGCACCACCACTGTCGGCTTGCGAAACTTCTACTGGAACGCCGACAACCGTAACGGCAGCTACCTCAACCCGGCCGGCGAGCGGCAAAGTTATCGCCAGGAATGGGCACAAAGCGTGCTGGCCAAGTTCAACTCCGGCTACACCCAGGGGTTTGTAGGGTTCGGTCTCGACCTGCATTACATGGGCGCGGTGAAGCTGGACGGTGGCAAGGGCCGGGTTGGCGACGGTATCGGCAATGGCGGCATCGTCTCGCGCGATAACCACGGCGACCCCAAGGCGGAATACTCCAAGGCCGGTGGCGCGGTAAAGATGCGTGTAGGCAGCACCGAACTTGCCTATGGCGACCTGTTCCCCGATTCGCCGGTGCTCAAGTACGGCGATATCCGCCTGCTGCCGCAAACGCTCAGGGGCTGGAACGTCACCGACCATTCCTTTGCCGGGCTGGCCCTGAATGCAGGGCGCTTCACCTCCAGCAGTGACCGGGCAGCAACCAACCACGGCGGCAAGTTGGGTACCGCCTATGGTGGCCGCCAGGCGGAAAGTGACTTTGTCAGTTACTACGGTGGCATCTACACCGGCCTTGAAAATGTGAAGATCAAGCTGTTCGGATCCGAGCTGGACAATATCTGGAACCAGCAGTTTGCCTCCATCGAGTACCGGCTACCGTTGAACGTGGGTGGTGTGATCAACACCGGTGCCAATTACTACCGCACCCGTGACACCGGCAGCGCTCTGCTAGGCGACATTCGCAACGATGCCTGGAGTGCCCGGGTGGGCTATGCACGGGGCGGCCACAAGTTCGAAGTGGCCTACACCCGCATCGATGGCGACCAGCCGTTCGACTATGTGTGGAACAGCTTCGACATCGAACTGGATGCAGCGTCACAGGCCAGCGACTTCAACAGCCCCAATGAAAGGGCCTGGAGCGCACGTTACGACCTGGACGCGGCCATCTTCGGCGTGCCTGGGCTGACCTTCACGGCGCGCTACATACGTGGCACCGATATTGATGGCCGCGACGCTGGCGGTGCCTATTCACGCTTCCAGGCGGTGCGCGACGGGTCGCAATGGGAGCGGGACTTGTGGGTGAAGTACGTGGTGCAGTCGGGGCCGGCGAAAAACCTGTCGCTGCGGCTGCTGCATGCGTCGATGCGTACGGGTGGCGATTATGGGGCAATCGCCAATGACCTGGACCAGACACGGATCATTCTGGACTACCCGCTGGACCTGAACTTTCTGAAATAGCTGGTGAAGTTGCGCGGGGCTTTGGCAGCAACTGTCTTGCTCAAAATCTAAAAACGGACGCGATCCCTGTGGGAGCGGGCTTGCCCGCGAAAAATCCAGCGCGGTGCATGGCACCGGCTGCGCCGGTGTTCGCGGCGGTTCGACGCCTCGACTTGCCCGCTCCCACAGGGTCCCTGCTAAATCAGTAAGTGATGTGCAGTTCTATGAAAGCTAATGGCAACCGCCAACGCGCTGGGCAGCAGCCTGCTCGGTCGTGCGGGCGCGCGTGGCGGATTGACGCACTTTGCAGCATCGTTATACCATTTGTATACACACTGTATTTAATGGTCAGGATGATGCTGTACGTTGATTTGCCTTAAGCGGTCCTGCCGGTTTTGCTGATCCTAGATGTACGTTTTCACGCTTGGCCGTTTCATCAACAACCCTCGAACGAGATGCTTTGAAATGGCAGTTTCACGAAGAAATGTCCTGATCGGCGCTGGCGTTGGCGCCGGTGTCATCGCCGCTGGTGGCTCGGCTTCCCTGCTGAGCGACGGCCTGCCGAAAGACCCGGATTCGCTGGTGCGCGTCGATGCGCTGCCACGTGACGATTCGTCCCCAGGCTGGTTCCACACCAGCCGCGTACGCCAGCCTAAAGCACCACTGATTGGTGATGACCAGGCCCCATGGGTAGTGATCGGTGCCGGCTTCACCGGCCTCGCGGCAGCCCGCCAGCTGGCCCTGAACTTCCCGCAGGACCGGGTGATCCTGGTCGAAGCACAGCAAGTCGGCTTTGGCACCTCTGGCCGCAACGCGGGCTTTCTGATCGACGTGCCCCACGACATCGGCGCGCCGGACTACATCGGCGACAAGACCATTGCCAAGAGCATCCTGCAGCTTAACCAGCGCGGCCAGGGCATCCTTCGCGACCTGGTGGCCGAGCACAATATCGTTGACGCCCACCTGCGCCACTCCGGCAAATACCAGGCTGCCATCGAGGACAAGGGCATTGCGGTGCTCAACGCCTACCGTGGTGGCCTCGAAGCCTTGGGCGAAAAGGTCGAGCTCATCGAAGGCAACGAGCTGAAGGACCACATCGGCACCTCGTACTACCGCAAGGCGCTGTTCACCCCGGGCACCATGCTGGTTCAGCCGTCGGCACTGGTAAAAGGCCTGGCCGACAGCCTGCCGGAGAACGTGGTGCTGTACGAAGACACGGTGATCACCGCAGTCGACTACGGCCAGAAGACCGTGTTGCACCACCCGACCGGTCGAATCACCGCCGACAAGCTGATCCTCGGCAACAACCACTTCGGGCAGCACTTCGGCTTCCTGGAAAACCGCATGCTGCCGATCTTCACCTACGGCAGCCTCACCCGCCCACTGACCCCGGCTGAACAGGCCAGCATCGGTGGCCATGAGTTCTGGGGCGTGATCCCGGCCGACCCGTTCGGCTCGACCCTGCGTCGTACCCACGACAACCGCATCCTTGTGCGCAACAGCTTCAGCTTCAACCCCGACGGGCGCAGCAAGGACGGTTACACCGACAAGGTCCGTGTCGCTCACCGCCAGTCGTTCGAACGCCGCTTCCCGACCCTCACCGACGTGCCATTCGAGCACACCTGGGGCGGCGGCCTGGGCATGACCCGCAACGGCGCAGGCTTCTTCGGCGAGCTGCGCCCGAACGTGTACGGCGCGCTGGCCTGCAACGGCCTGGGTACCGTGCGCGGCACTGCCACCGGTACCCTGCTGGCGAACCTGCTGGCGGGCAAGTCCGAGCCACTGACCGAGTTCCTGCTGGCGGCACCCAAGCCAAACTGGAACCCGCCACAGCCTGCCCTGTCGATCGGTGTCAACTTCACCCTGCGCACCGGCCAGGCCAAAGCCGGCCTCGAAGCCTGATGGCATCCGGGCTGGCGCCAGCGCGCCAGCCCGGACCCTGCATTTCACCCAAGGAGACCACCATGGGCATTTTTGACTGGAAACACTGGATCGTCCTGCTGGCCGTCGTGGTCCTGGTCTTCGGCACCAAGAAGCTGAAAAACCTCGGCAGCGACCTGGGCGAATCGATCAAGGGCTTTCGCAAAGCCATGAACGACGAAGACAACAAACCGCTGGATCAGGCCCCGCCGCTGGCCCAACAGGCCCACGCCCCGCAGGGCAAAGACTGACCCATGTTCGGAATCAGCTTCAGTGAACTGTTACTGGTCGGCCTGATCGCCCTGCTGGTACTTGGCCCCGAGCGGCTGCCCGGTGCCGCGCGCACGGCGGGCCTGTGGGTCGGGCGGCTCAAGCGCAGCCTCAATAGCATCAAGCAGGAAGTGGAGCGTGAAATCGACGCCGGCAACATCCGCCGCCCGCCTGCTGCCGCCACGCCGGCGCCGCCTCTCGAATCCCCCGAACCGCCCCAACCGCCGCGAGCCCCATGAGCAAATACCTGCAACACGATCAGCCGATGCCGCTGGTTTCGCACCTGACCGAACTGCGCACCCGCCTGCTGCGCTGCGTTGCCGTCATATTCCTGATCTTTGCCGGGTTGTTCTCTTTCGCCCAGCAGATCTACACCCTGGTCTCGGCGCCGCTGCGTGACCACTTGCCGGCCAACGCGACGATGATCGCCACCGACGTGGCCTCGCCGTTCCTCACGCCGTTCAAGCTGACCATGATCGTGTCGCTGTTCCTGGCGATCCCGTTCATCCTGCAACAGGTCTGGGGCTTTATCGCGCCCGGGCTGTACCGCCATGAAAAGCGCATTGCCATGGCGCTGCTGGTATCGAGCATCTTCCTGTTCTACGCCGGCATGGCCTTTGCCTATTGCCTGGTATTCCCGCTGATCTTCGGCTTCTTCGCCAGCGCCACGCCGGAAGGCGTGTCGATGATGACTGACATCGCCAGCTACCTCGACTTCGTGATGACGCTGTTCTTCGCCTTTGGCGTGGCCTTCGAAATCCCGGTGGCGGTGGTGCTGCTGGTGTGGATTGGCGTGGTCGACGTGAAGTACCTGAAGAAAATTCGGCCCTATGTGGTGATTGGTTGCTTCGTGGTAGGCATGATTCTGACGCCGCCGGATATCTTCTCCCAGACCCTGCTGGCGGTGCCTATGTGGCTGTTGTTCGAGGCTGGCGTACTGTGCAGCGGCTTGATCCGCAAGCGTGGTGAGGGGGTATGACAGGAGGGGCCAATAAAACGCAAGCATAAAAAAGAGGCCTCTCGGCTAATGCCAGTCAGTTAAGCAATTTGGAGCCGCGTTGCGGCCCTTCGCCGGCAAGCCAGCTCCCACAGGTACTCCACTCCCACAGGTACTCACACACAGGGATCGCATCAGGGCTGACAGGCGTTGGCCACAAGGTATGCAGCGCCTGCTCGCGATGCGCCGCGGGGGCGGCGCTCGGTCTCACAGGCGCTGAAGATGCCGTGGCGAGCACCTGGCAACCCTGATGCCATTGCCAGAAACCATAGAATCTCCCACAGGTACGGCGCATGGCTTGAGTTGAACGCAATCAGTGTGGGAGCTGGCTTGCCTGCGATGGGCTGCGCAGCAGCCCCGGTAGTCTTAACTGGCAGCATCCAGCCACTCGTGGCGTCATTCCAATACAGCGAATACACCACCACCACCCCCGCTCCTCTGCAAGGAATCGCTCTGTGTCAGGTAGCATCTCAGGTTTGCATGAGCGACTCCTTGAATCGCTTATAGGCCGGCCTGCGTGGTTGGCGTCAGCTTGGGCGACTGCTGCAACAACCCTCGCGGTAACTTGAAGCCTTTGAAAGGTTCTTGCGTGATAGGGTTAAAGGCCTTCTCGGCGCTCAGCCGGTAACGCATCACACCATCACCCGTCCTGAAACTCAGGTCCACGCTGGTCGCCGTCCGCCCATTGAGCGAACCGCGGCTGAGCAGCCGGAACATCGACCAGGGACCTCGGTACTCCAAGCTGCTGCTATTGCCGTTCTGCCTGAGCAGGGTCAGGTTGCTGCGCACGTGTTGCCCCAAGGTATTGGGCCAGACGATACCGGTGATCTGGCGCGGGCCATGCGTGTAGGAAATCAGCTGACCATCAAGGTCCAGCAGGCTCGTGCGCTGGTTGGTACTGAGGCCCAGCGGCTCGATGCTGAATTGCACACTCAGGTTGCCGCGCTGATCGAAGAACGTTTCGCGAATGCGGTCTGCCAGCTCCAGCTGTTCGATCACATCGTTGCGGATCAGCGACTGCCCCTGTTGCCCGGCTTGCAGGGCTTCGAGGTTGTCCTTCAGGAACACCTTCAGGTGCTGATCATTGAACTGCTGCAGCCGCCCCTTCGGCCCGAAGAACGCCTCGAAGTCATCCAGGGACGCGTCGGGCGCCCTGGTCACGAACGGATAGCGTCCTGCCAGGCGCTGCTGGAAGAAGCTGTACACCTCGGCATCCCAGCGCCGCTCCAGCTCGCGCAGGGCTTCCACATTCAGCACCTGTGCCGTTTGATCAGCCACTTTTCGGACCTGGTGATTGATCGGTTCAGGCAAGCCAGACGAAACCCGCTGCAAGGTGCCGATGGGGTCATGCCCTGTCATCGAGAAGCGCTGATGTACAGCCTGCAACGCGGCCTTGCCCCGGTCTGGGCTGCCCTGTACTGCCTTGGCATAGTCGTGCACGGCCGCGATGGCGCTAAGCGTCTCATCGTAATAGCTCGGCTTCTCACCCGTGGCCTGCAACATGGCGCTCAACCCTGCAAAGGCGCGCTGGATAGCCCAAGCCTGTTGTTGCTCAGGCTTGCTGCCTTTGGGAAGTACCCCTTTGGCTTCGTCTCCCGCGTCGACAACTTCGGTCGATGAAAGCGAGGTATTGTCCTTTACCGTATCCAGCAATCGATGCAGGGGCGCCGCAGGCCCGGTCAACTGCTGCAGGATCGTGACGCCGTGGTCCAGGTCGCGGAAGTCTGCTACAGAGAACGCGTTCAAGGCACGGCGCCAACTGTCGATGAAATCGGCGCTGTACAAGTTGCGCAGCCGTTCGCTCAGTGCCTCACGGTCAGCATCCGAATAATCGAGCTGGCTACGCTCACCCAGCGCCCATTGATCGATCATCGCCATATCGGCGAAGCTCTGACTGCGTGGTTCGAAGTACTCCTTGAAGCCTCTGGCCGTGAGCATCGGCGCTAACCGCACGTCATCGTCCTTCCTGGCACCCATGGACGGCTGATAAACCACGTCAAAGGCCGGCCCGACCTGATGGCGAAGGTCCAATCCGGTATGCAATTGCTCACCAGCCTGCCGCTTGAGGCCAGCATAGACCCGCTCGGCTAACGGCACTTTGCGCAAGGCCTCCTGCACCACGGCAATACGCTCGGTGTACTGAGGCAGGTCGGTATCGGTATAGGCCAGGGCGTACTTCAGGTGGCGCATGAGGTCGCGTTGCAATTGGCCTTGCCCAGGAAATTTCTGCTGCCATTGACCAGCCATCCAGTCTTCCACCCATTCTGGGCGGCGGTTCTGGCGGTCTTCCAGCATGCGGTAAACCCTGAGGGCGGCCATTTGCTGTTCACTGCCAGGGGGGGCCGCATCCATGGCGTCGATCACGCCACTGGCCAAAGCCGGCAAAAAACGCCTGGAAAGCAAACTGAGGTAGGCCTCATCGACACGCGGGCCAATCGCACGCCCCTGATACAGGCCAAAATCGGAAACACCCGGCCATGCGGCGCGATAGTCGCCAAACACCGAGACCGCATCGCGAATCTGGTCCAGCGGCTCCAGCAGGTTGCGTCCGGTCGGATCCAGCCGCTGATCCACTTCGTGATAGCTGTATTGCCTGCTTTTAGCGAGCACGCTGGCTGCCTTGGCGCCATTGATGTCGAAAAAGCGCTGCCAGCTGGCGATCGCGACACAGAAAGCCAGGATGCCTACCCCAGAGCCGACCCATAGCAACTGGCGCTTGCTGCGCGCGACCTTGATGTTGTCCCCGGCTAGTCCGGCTTCCTTATAGATGACGCGCCCGAACGCGTGCTGGATAAAGTACGTCAGCGCCTTGCCTTGCGCCTTGCCCTCAAGCAACGGAAGCTCTGTCTTGTAAGGCTGTGCTGCCTCCCGCACGAATGCATTGAACATGTCACCTTGCTGGATGACCGAGGACCAGTACACACCCCGCACCAAGGCGGGCGTGGTGTAGCGATCACTTGCCAGCGCTTCCTTCAAGAACCCCAGCAGTATCGGGCGCAAGCCGATCAACTGGGCATGCAATGAGAACAAGCGGGCTCGCTGCGCAGCGCTGTTCAAAGTATCGAGTCGGTCTACTACCTGCTCAAACAGCTGCTTGATCAATTGTTCGTAGTGATCGGCATATTCCTCCAGCCAAGCGTCGAACGTGCCGATCGCATCCAGATTGAACGTGAAGCCGAGCATTTTTTCCCGCATATCCACGCAAAGGCCGGCATAGAGCTGGTCGAAACCGTCCAGCAGATCAAACTTGGTGAGCACCACATACAGCGGCAGGCGCGAACCCAACTGACTACTTACCTCGTACAGACGGGTGCGTAAGCCATGCGCCAGTGCGACGCGTTGCTCAGGCGTGGCATGCAGCAGCGCAGGCAGGTCAACAACCAGCAACACGCCATTGAGGGCTCTCTGGCTGCGGTTGCGCAATAGCCAGTCCAACAGGTGCTGCCACAGCCTGGCCGGGGCTTCAGGTGGTAGTTGCGGTGCGCCTGCGTCGTCAGTGGGCGAGCCTGCCACCGGCTCCTGCCTGATGAGGGCCCCTGGCGGATCGATGATCACCGCATCATTGCTGACCCACCAACCGATCGGGAATGCCAGCGCTTGCGCCTGTCTACCCCGCGCCTGCGCCTTGTCTATCCGGGTCAGCGAAAAACTCTGCTCCGTGCGGTCGATGAAGCTGGACTTGCCGGCATGCTGGTCGCCTACCACCAAGTACCAGGGCAATCGGTACAAGGCCCGTCGTCCTCCTGCACTGTCAAGAAACCGCGAGAGCCCTTGGTCCAAGGCCTTCTCTTGTGCCCGAACCAACGGCAATACGCTGTCCAGTTCAGCGGCCGCCGCCTGCTTGCGCTCTGCCTGCAGGCGAACATAGCGCCCGCGCAGCACAACCAGCCAGCACAGCAGCGGCACCAGCACGAGCGCCAGGCTGGCCAGACTACGATGCGCCACGCTGGCCAGCGGATGCTGTTCGCGCCACGTCCACTGCGGCCCGAGCCACCAGATGGCGACCAGCATCAGCACGGTCCCCACCACAAGCAGCAGCGGCATGGCCAAGCCGATCCGGGTTACCAGGGGCAAACCCCAACGTTTCAATAGCTTCCATAGTTGATTCATGGAGGGTCCTAGTCCTTGTTCTGATCAGCCAACGTACGGGGGGAGGCATACTGTTGCAGGCGTTGAAACACATCCGGCTCCCAAACACTGGCGGTGGTGTGCTGCATGGTCCGGGCGACGCTGGCGCACAGGTCCTGGGCCAGCCAGGACACACCGCGTGCGGCCAGCAGATCGGCCGCGATGACGGTGGTATGGCAGCGCTCACGCGGAGCGCGAAGGTCTGCCTGCATGGCCTGTAGCTTGAGCAAAACCGGCTCTACCCCACCGGTTTCCAACTGACTGACGAGTTCTTCGCGTAGGCCCACAAATTCCTGGGCCGTTTCGGCTTGCGATGGCTCACCTGCGCCCTTGAGCCAGGCCATGCATTGATCGTCCAGGAACGCCCGACCGTCGCTGAAGCACAACTGCTGCAGCGCCGGCAGGCGTTGAACGAACCGCCCTGTAGCCGCGCGGATTGCCTCAGCCACCTCACCCATTGCCAGCCTCGTCGCCGCTGTGGCCGCGAGGAAGCTGCCGCGCACCCAGAAGGGGCAAGCCGTCACGCTTTTTTCGATCCGCTGGAGCAACGCAGCATCAATCGCGGTACCAGCAATCGCCTCTTCATAATCGCTGGCGATATCCAGCGGCACCGCCATCAGCTCGGTGCGGTTGCCTTGCTTGATTGGCGGCGCTGCCTGGATGTGGGCCCATAGACCGAACCGGCGCAGCTGATAGCCCGTCGGGTCGTAGGGGTCTTGCTGATTGATCATCTCGGCCATGGCCAGCACGGCCCGTCGTGACTCACGTTCATTGCCTAACGACACGCGGGGCATTGGCGTGGCAATGACTTCGGCCAGGGGGGCAGGCTTGATGCTCGCCGCAGAGGCATCGGCAGTGGCTGGCTCGCCTACGCCGTTGGCAAGCTTCGTGTGTTGTCCAAGCAAACGCTCAAGTTCGCCCAGAAGAGCTTCATCCAGCTGCGCACCAGCTTGCTGCTGTTGCAGCCGTTGCAACGCTTCCTGGGCCGCCGTCGCGTGAGCGGGAGTGAACGTAAAGCGATCGAGACGTGGCAGGGCTTCAATCAAGCGGTTGAGCATCAGGGCAACCAGCTTGCGCTTGCCCAGAAAGCCTTTTGGGCCGGGCTTGGGGTGTGAGCTTTCCCAATACTGTTCGACCACGCCGCCCAGCAGTGCCAGGGTATAACCCCAGCGTTCCCAGCAACGGCTGCGCAACCAGGCGACACTCAGGTGCGCGGCAATGCGCAAATGCTTGCACTGCTCACTCAAGTACTGACGAGACGCTTCTTCAATGTAGGCCCAATCAATGGAAGACGCTTGCAGCCCGCCCAACTTGACCATTTCCTGGTCAATGGCCTGGTAGGTTTCGTCCTCAACATCGAACAGACCAGCCGGTGCCTGCGCGTCGATGGGTGCAAGCAGCCTGGCAATTTCCTGCGCGTTGACCTCCGCTACCAGCGACATGCTTTGCGTGCCTCGTCTATGAGCGGGTCCAGGCCTTGGGCATCGAAGACCAGCCCATCAATGGATGGATGGTCGCTCTGCACCTGAATACGGTGAGCTCCTGTCAGCTGCTTGATCTGCTCGATGCCCGGCAAGCCTCTGCCGCCGTCGAGCACCTGGCCGTTCTCAGTCACCTGCCAGGCAGTGGGGACCGTCGCCCCGCGGTCACCCTGCAACCGGACCGTTACCCGTCCGGCATCGATGGGCTGCGCAGTGATCAGTTGCAACCTGGAGATGTTCTGCACACAGCTGATCACCAGGTAGGGGTGCGGTGCGCCCGAAGCGACAGCGGGCGCAGAGATCATTAGCCCCTCGTCTTCCCGCGTGAGCCGAAACGTCAGGTCGTCGGGATTTCGCTGTGCTTCATGAGTCAGCACACGACGCACCGTGGGAGAGTCCTGCTCCGGTGCTGACCAGTGCACAGTCACGAGGTGTGCAGGCGTTCCGGCTGATGCATCGAAACACGCCAAGCGCTCAATGTTAGATACGATCCGCGGGCAATCCTGATCGGAATACACAGGTATTGGCATGCTGCCAAGTATCAGAAAAAGACCTCCGCAATATGTATTTCTTGCCAAGCATCGCAAGTAAATTTCCTCTCAATAGTACATACGCCCCATATCAGGCAACAGATCAAGAATCGCGCTCAGAGGCACTCCAGGATCCGCAAACGGCAAAAGCCTAGCCCATAAAAAACAATGGGCACAAACAAATATTTTTTTACACTTTCATGCTCGACGGCAGAACATTTCCAAGCGCAAGGTTTTTACGCGAGCGACAACAAGCTCGCACTTTTGTTTATACCGAAAGCAAGAATCAGGGAAACTTCCTACAAAATCAATCTGCAACCAATACACAACTATCAGAATTTACCACACAAACCCAGGAGAGACTTTTAGATGTCAAAGTCCATAGGATCGGTTGCCCCCAAAGAGCGCATCAACATCAAGTATGTACCCGCCACTGGCGATGAACAGGCCGAAGTAGAGCTGCCGCACAAGATGTTGGTGCTGGGCGATTTCGGCCTGGATGACGCCCGTTCGCTGGAGGACCGGCCGGTCATGCGCATCGATAAACACACCTTCAACAATGTGTTGAATGACGCCGACGTCAGCTTGGCCATGTCGGTGCCTTCCACGCTCAGCACGGCAGCCGACGCGGAGCTGGCGGTCAACCTGCAATTCAGGTCGATCAACGACTTCGGGCCCGACCGCATCGCCCGCCAGGTGCCTGAGCTGAACAAGCTGCTGGAGCTGCGCGAAGCCTTGGTCGCCCTCAAGGGCCCGCTGGGCAACGTGCCCATGTTCCGTAAGCAGTTGCAGCATTTGCTGAACGACGAACACGCCCGCAAACAACTCGCCGAAGAATTGAACCTGGTGCTTGAGGCGCCAAAAGAAGACTGAGACAACGGAGCGTCCCATGCCAAAGTCAACCAGCACCACCCTCGCCGTTGAACTGTCCGGCGAGACATTGAGCAATGCCACTTTGCTCGACCAGATCATGGCCGAAACCAAACTGATCCCCGCCCAAGAGGGCTATCAGGTCGCACGCCAGGGTGTATCTGCCTTTATTGCGGAAATACTCAAAAGTAATGATCCAGATCAACTAATCAACAAGCACCGCGTTGACCAGATGATTGCAGAGCTGGACCGGGTGCTCAGTAAACAGATGGATGCCATCCTGCATCAGCCTGAGTTCCAACAGCTTGAATCCTCGTGGCGCAGCCTCAAACTTCTGGTGGACCGCACGGACTTTCGCGAGAACATCAAGCTTGAAGTCCTGCATGTCAGCAAAGCGGACTTGCTCGATGATTTCGAGAATGCTGCAGATATCACCTGCAGCGGCATGTACAAACACGTTTACACCGCGGGTTACGGTCAATTTGGTGGCGAACCGGTGGCGGCCATGGTTGGCAACTACAACTTCGGCCCCTCTTCACCGGATATCAAGCTGCTCAGTTACATGGCCTCTGTCGGTGCAATGTCGCACGCGCCCTTCCTCGCAGCCCCTTCCCCCGAGTTTTTCAATTTGAGCAGCTTCGAAGAGCTGCCAAACCTGAAAGAAATCAAGGACATCTTCGCTGGCCCACGGCATGCCAAGTGGCGCGCCTTCCGTGAAAGTGAAGACGCTCGCCACACTGCGCTGACCGGTCCGCGCTTCATGCTCCGCTCGGCCTATCACCCGCAAGAAAACCCCGTCCAAAGCTATCACTACTCCGAGAACATCGACGGGAGGCACGACAACTACCTGTGGGGCAACTCTGCCTTCCTGCTGGCCAGCTGTATCAACGACAGCTTTGCCCGCTACCGTTGGTGCCCGAACATCATCGGCCCGCAATCCGGCGGTGCCGTCGAGGACCTGCCAGTGCACCTCTACGAGGCACTGGGGCAACTGCAAGCGAAGATCCCTACCGAGGTGCTGATTTCGGACCGCAAGGAGTTCGAGCTGGCCGAAGAAGGCTTCATTGCCCTGACCATGCGCAAGGACAGCGACAACGCCGCGTTCTTCTCGGCCAATTCGGTACAGAAGCCGAAGAACTTCCCCAAGACCCCCGAAGGTCTGCAGGCCCAAACCAACTACAAGCTCGGCACGCAGCTGCCTTACCTGTTCATCGTCAACCGCCTGGCCCATTACATCAAGGTGCTGCAGCGCGAGCAGATCGGTAGCTGGAAAGAGCGCAAGGACCTTGAGTCCGAACTCAACAAGTGGATCAAGCAGTACGTCGCCGACCAGGAAAATCCGTCCGCCGATGTGCGTAGCCGCCGTCCGCTGCGTGCCGCGACCGTCGAGGTTTCAGACGTCGCCGGTGATCCGGGTTGGTACCAGGTCTCGCTCGCCGTGCGCCCGCACTTCAAATACATGGGCGCGAACTTCGAAATCTCTCTGGTCGGCCGGCTCGATACCCAATGAGCGGATTTTTCGACCGTTTGGTTGCGGATCAGACCGTGATCCGCGATCCGTCCAGGCAAGAGAACGCGTCCCACAAGTTCGCCGCCATCAAGCGCCACCTGGAAACGCTGCTTAACGCTCGCCAGGGTTGCTCACAGAGCAGCCCTGAGCTGGGCCTTCAAGACTTCAATGGGCACGACACAAGCAATGGCGACCTCCTGAAGCAAGTGAGCGCAGACATTCGCCGCACCATCCAACGCTTCGAGCCTCGCGTGCACGTGCGCTCGCTCAAGGCCATGCCCGATTGCCACGCCCCGCTGGAGCTGCATTTCAGGCTGGACTGCCACGTGCAGGTCAACAACCACAAGGAGCAGCTGCAACTGGAGCTGCTGGTCAACGGCCATAGCCGACACACCCGAGTGAGGTGACCGATGTCACTCAAGGACCGATTCAGCGAAGAGTTGCGTTACCTGCATGAGCTGGGAAACGACTTCGCCAAGGACAACCCACAACTTGCCCGGCTGCTGGGCAAGGGTGGCAGCGACCCGGATGTCGAACGCCTGATGGAAGCCTTTGCCTTCCTCACGGCCAAGCTGCGTCTCAAGCTGGAGGATGACCTCCCGGAGCTGACGCACCCAATGCTGCAACTGCTGTGGCCCAACTACCTGCGGCCACTGCCGAGCGCCACCATCATCCAGTTCACTCCACTCAAGCAAGCGCTCAGCCAATCACAAAGCATTCCCAAAGGCTCACAGCTTTTTTCCAAACCCGTGGACGGCGCGCCTTGTGAGTTTCGCACCTGCACTGCAGTGGATATCCATCCGTTCGAGATCGAATCGGTGAGCGCCACCCAAACACTCGACAGTTCGGTGGCACGCCTCGAGCTGCGAACATTGGTCGAGCGACCATTGAACACCCTCGGCTGCAACAGTCTGGATTTCCACCTGAGCGGTGATACCGAAACAGCCCGTACGCTCTACCTATGGATTGCTCAATACCTCAAGCATGTCGCAGTGACGATCAATGGCGAAGTCCGCCGGCTGCCAGCCAGCAGCATCATCTTCCCAGGTTTCAGCGCAAACGAAGGGCTGCTGCCATACCCGCAGAACGTCTTCGACGGGTACCGGATCTTGCAGGAATACTTCGTATTTCCAAAGCGCTTCCACTTCTTCAGCGTAACCGGGCTGCAAAAGGTCTGGCCTGATCAAGCGACTCAGCTGGTGGGCATTGAACTTCATTTTACCCGCCAGTTACCTGATTCGTTGCGTATCGGCATGGCGGACTTCAGCCTGTTCTGCACCCCGGCTGTAAACCTGTTCAGCCACAGTGCCGAACCTATCGACCTGTCCAACCAGCACGCCCCTTCTGACCTCACGCCCAGAGGTAAAGCGCGGCATGCCTACGAAATCTTCAGTGTCGATAAGGTCATCAGCACCCGCACGACATCAGACGGCAGTACTGGCGAACACCTACGTACCTTCCGCCCCTTCGAATCGTTTGCCCACGAGATCGAGCATGTTCAAGGGCGCACGGCCTTGTACTACCGCTACACCCTCGAAGATTCCTTGCGCGGTGATGGCGTCACCCACCGCATCGCTTTCGTGCGAGCAGACGCCAATGCCTACACCGGTGAGCTGGAAACGGCATCCATCGACCTGACCTGCACCAATCGCGACCTGCCGCTGGCATTGGGCGTCGACGACATCAATGTAACGTCCGAAGTCACTCCGCCGCTGACCACCTACACCAACATCTGTCAACCGACACGCCCCTATCGGCCGGTGCTGGATGGCCAGTTGCAGTGGGCGCTGATCTCCAACATGTCGCTCAACTATCTGTCGCTGCTTTCTTCCGAACCGCTGAAAGCGGTCATTCGTGCCTATGACTTCGTGGCGCTGCACGACCTGCAGCAGACACGCACTACCCATAAGCGCCTTGAAGGCATCCGCGATATTCAGACCGAACCTCTGGATTGGCTGATCAAGGGCCAGCCCATTCGCGGGCTGCGAACACGGCTGAAGCTGGATCAGGCCGCCTTCCTCTGCGAGGGCGACCTGTACCTGTTCGGCTGTGTGCTCGCGCACTTCTTCGCCCTGTACGCCAGCATCAATTCCTTCCATCAACTGGAAGTGATCAACATCACCAATAACGAGCACTACACATGGCCCATCCAGACCGGCAAACAACCGCTGATCTAGCCGACAAGGTGCTCGCCGAGGCACACCAGTACAACTTCTTCCAGTTGCTGGAGCGCCTGCACGGCTTGCACGGGGATGACCTGGAACCGCGTTGGCCAGACGAAGCCACCCGGCTCCGTGTTCGGCTGGCCTGTGATCCACGGCTGACCTTTCCGGTTTCCGACGTGTACAAAGCCGAGCGCATGCCCGAGGCAGAAGACCGCTATCGCGTGTGCGCCACCTTCATGGGCCTGCACGGCACCGACTCGCCTCTGCCCTCGTATTACCTGGATCAGGTCGCCTACGAGCATGCACAGGGCATCGGCGTGCGCCCGGCCTTTTTCGACTTCTTCAACCACTACCTGCTCAGCCTGCTGCACCGCATCTGGCGCAAGTACCGCTACTACATACGCTTCCAGCCGGGTGCCAGCGATGGGTTCTCCCAGTACATCTTTGCCCTGCTCGGGTTGAATGACAAACAGCTGCGCGGCGACACGGCGTTGCCCTGGAGCCGGCTGCTCAGTTTTGCCGGCGTTATCGCCAGTCGCAGCCGCGCACCGGGCACCGTCGCCGGCATCATTGCCCACTGCTTCGACTTGAAGCAGGTGCAGATTCGCGAGTTCGAGACCCGTTCGGTACCTACGACAATCCCGCAACAGGTAAGCCTTGGCCGCAACAACGGTGAGCTGGGCAATTCCTTCATGGTCGGCAGCCGCACGCGGACTCGCAGCAGCAAATTCACCATCGTGATCAGCGAACTCGACCAGGCACAGCTTCGCGACTTGCTGCCCAGCGGCACCCATTTCAACCGCGTGCGCGCCCTGATCGACTTCCTGTTGCGCGACGGGTTGGCCTACGACCTGGAATTGCGGCTGAAGCAGCACGCGCTGTCGCCCTTCTGCCTGCACCCCAGCCAAGGCGCCCATTTGGGCTGGACCAGCTTCGTCGACGACCGCCACGGCCAGATCAGCCCCGTCGTGCGGTTCCGGGGGCGCTCATGAGCACATTGACCTTGAGCATCATCAATCTCGACCAGGTGCAGCACAACGTCACGGCCCGGCACGAATTCGCTCGCGCTGGTGGCACCGTCGGCAGCGCGGGAGCCGTGTGGCTCATCAATGATCGTGAGCAGAGCGTGGCGCCGATCCATTTCGAGATTTGCTGGATCGAAGGCAGCTTCTGCGTGATCGACCGCTGCGGGCGCACCTACCTGAACGACAACCAGGGCAGCCTGGGCACGCTATCAGCCAGGCGTCTGCTTGAGGGTGATCAGCTTCGTGTTGGCGCTTATCGACTGTTGGTCCAGCTGTCACAAGAGGATGCCCGTTCGCTGGAGGCATTATTCAATTCCGACCCGCGGGTACTCGATCAATTCATCCTGGACGCACCTACGCAGCGTTGGCTATCCAGGCCCGAAGCTGCCCCAGAAGTCGCTGAGATTTGCTCGGTCTTCGATCCGGGTATCGGCAACGATCCCTTGGCAGCGCTGGACGCACTGGACGAGCCAAAGCCAACGAACCCACTGGACCGCCTGATTACAGGAGAACGCCCATGACGCGCCATTCACTCGTGGCCGGCCTTCTGGCAACGCTGATCGGGCTCTCGGGCTGCACCGCCCTGAGCAAAATGGGCCAAGTTGTGATGGACCCCTCGATACCCGTCGGCCCGACCAAGGATCATCCCACCGAAGTTGCCTTCAGCATCAACGCCAGCCCCACCCTCAACAGCAACCCCAGCAGTGTGGATGCGGCGTTCGAGCAAGAAAGCAGCCTGGAACCCAGCCCCTACGCGGTCAGTTTGAGCGCGGGCGACCCCTACGCCCTGACCGAGAAGGTTGGAACGCTGTTCGAGTTTCTGCTGGAGCAATTCCCGGCCATCTCCCCCGTCGAGATGCCACTGGAAGAGGCCGACGAGCCGGCGCGTTCTCCCTTCGAGGAAAGCACGCCCGGCCGCTACGAAGACGCGAATGTGGTGCTGACTTTACCGAGCACCACCACGGCGCCCACCGAGCCGGTGGCCACGCCAATGGCCATCAAGATCCTGCAACTGCGCGACGACTCGCTGCTGCGCAACAGCCTCTATGAGCTACTGGACAAGGACCCCGCCAAGGCGCTGCGCAGTACCTACATCCGCGATGACGACTACCTGCTGCGCCCCGGGCAGTTCAAGTTCATTCCCTTCGCCGCCATCGAGCCCGATACCCGGTTCGTTGCGGTGATCGCCGATTACCGCAATCAGGAAAACGCCACCTGGAGCCAGGTGCTGCGCATTCCACCGCGTGGCCGACACATCATCTTGTCGATATTGCTAAACGACACGCAGGTCCTGCTCAAGGAGGAGGACTGATGACGCCTGCCGCCCTGCCCTTCTCCCTTACTCACGCTGACACGGAGCGCTCATGAGTTCACGTAATCCCGTCCTCTGGCCTGAAGGCCTGTTCGTCAAACCGCAACATTTTCAGCAGGCTACCCGTGCCGCCGAAGCAGCCCTGCATCAACGCCTCGCCAGCCTGAACGCAGCCTTCTATGGCTTCAGCGAGCTGCAACTGAACGACGAGTACCTGAGCCTGGGCAAGATCGCCATCACCCGCGCACGCGGCATCATGCCGGACGGCACGGTGTTCGACATCCCGGCAGACCTGCCACCACCGCCGCCGCTGGAGATCGAGGACGACGGCGCGAAGGACAGCGAGGTCTACCTCTGCCTGCCGCTGCGCACCGAGGGTGGTCGAGAGGTGAGCTGGCCGGACAATGCCGCCAACTTCCGCTACAGCGCCCAGGCTCAGGAAATCAAGGACACCCATAGCGCCGACGGCGACCTGGCGCAGGTCGATCTGGCAGTACCCAACCTGCAGCTCAAACGCAGGGGGGACGACAGCAGCGCTTACACGCGCCTGGCCATGGCACGCATTCTGGAACGCCGGCCCGATGGCAGCCTGCAACTGGATGAAGGCTTCTATCCGACCAGCGTCTCGGTACGGGCGGTGCCGGCACTGCAGCGTTACCTCGAAGAAATCACCAACACCCTGCGTGAGCGCTCACGCAACCTGGCCAGCCGGATTGGCGCCTCGAGCCAATCCGGCATCGCCGACATCCGCGACTTCAACCTGCTGCAGGCCATGAACCGCTGGTGGCCTTGCTTCCAGCACTTGGCCAGGCAGGGGCAGACACACCCTGAGCAGTTGTACCTGCACATGAGCCAGGCCTGTGGCGAGTTCGTGACCTTCACCGACGAGAGCCGGCTGCCGCCAGAGTATCCCGCCTACCAGCACACCGCTTTGCGCACCTCGTTCAAGCCACTTCAGGACACCTTACGCCGCGCCCTGGGCACGGTGCTGCAACCGCGGGCTGTATCGTTGCCACTGGACCAGCGGGATTACGGCGTGATGACGACAACGCTCGAAGACCGCCGCCTGATCGATGACGCGGACTTCATCCTTGCCGTGCGTGCCGATCTGCCACCGCCGGCATTGCGCCAGTTGTTCTTGCAGAAAGCCAAGGTGACGTCCCTGGAGACCTTGAATGACCTGGTGCATAAGCAACTGCCCGGTATTGCGCTACAGCCGCTGCCGGTAGCGCCTCGCGACCTGCCCTTCCATGCAGGCTTCAGCTACTTCGAGCTTGACCGTCGAGACCCGGCCTGGGCCTGCATGAAGGCGGCCAACGGCTTCGGGATTCATATCGCGGGGGAATTCCCTGGGCTTGAGTTGCAGTTCTGGGCTATCAGGAGTGAGTGAGATGCAAAAGCACAACCACGCAAACAACGAAAACGCCTCTGCTCAAGCCGAGCTGTTGCAATCGATGCTTGGGAAGTCTTTACCGGGTGACGCCACAGCATCCGAGGCCATTGTTCCAGAGCGAGAACCCACCTATCAAGGGTACCCAGCTGATCCTGACTTCCAGTTACGGGGCGGCTACGACAACCTCATGCTGGATGCCGCGGCACCGTTGTTTGGCCTGGTGATCCGCCTTCGCACACTTGACTCGCTGCCCAACATCAAGGATGTGCACCAGCAGGTGCGCAACCAGATTGAAAACATCCAGCAAGAGATGCGTCAGCATGGCTACGAGACCACGCAACTTCTGGCGTATTCCTATGGCCTGTGCCTGTTCATCGATGAGGCCGTAATGGAGCGGCCCTGGGGCCAAGCCAGCCTCTGGAGCCAGGAGCCGCTGCTCAGCATTTTCCACAGCGAAACGTTCGGTGGCGAAAAGATCTTCACCGTGATCTCGCGCCTGATGCAAGAGCCCCAGCAGTACAAGGACGTGCTGGAGTTCATGTACTTCATCCTGTGCCTTGGCCTGAAGGGCAAGTACGCCCTCGCACCCAAGGGCGAAGAAACGCTGAACAACCTCATTCACCAACTCCACGGAATCATCCGTGAGCTACGTGGGCCCACGTCGACAACGGTCGGCGACCCCTACACCAACGTCGCCCCGCGCAACTTCCGCATGAACAGGCAGTGGCCCTGGTGGAGCCCCTTGGTGATTTCCGCCATTGCGATGGCCGTGGCCTACGGCATCTACAGCTACCGCCTGCACCTGATCACCACAGAAGTCCTGGAGTCACTCAACGGCATCTTGCAGCAATGAACCGCCTGCAGTCGGCACACCCGTATTCAACGAATTGACGGGGCATTTGCCTCGTTGAAAAAGCCCATCGATTTCGATGGCCACGCGGCTACTTGTGCGCGTGCTTATCCACATGGACGCAGGAGAAACTGCCATGCCAACACCCGCTTACATCAAGATTATTGGCCAGACCCAGGGCAATATTACCGCCGGTGCATTCACCGCTGATTCCGTCGGTAACGTTTTTCAGCAAGGCCATGAAGATGAAATTCTCGTGCAGGAGATCAAGCATGAAGTGACGACACCAACGGATCCCCAAAGCGGCCAACCAAGTGGCCAGCGCGTACATAAGCCATTCATTTTTACCAGTTCATTGAACAAGGCCACCCCCCTGATGTACCAGGCGCTGGCAACCGGTGAGATGCTCCCGACCGTCGAAGTCAATTGGTACCGCACTTCAGTAGAAGGGAAGCAGGAGCACTTCTTCACGACCAAGCTCGAAGATGCAACGATCGTGAGCATCAATACCGTCCTCCCCCACGCACTCGACAAGGATAATGAAAACTACACACAACTGATCGAGGTATCGCTGGCCTATCGGAAAATCACTTGGGCACACGATGTGGCCAATACCGAAGGCTCTGACGATTGGCGCGCCCCCGCGGCCTGATCCAGCGTAGGTTCCGGGCAGGACTCTCCTGCCCGGACTTCAAGCTTACTCAGACGGCGGATGAGGATCTTGCATGCCCAGCCAATCTGATTTGCGGTACACCTTCGAGCCACTCGTTGGCAATGCCGAGTTTGGAGTGATGTCGTTCGAACTCAAGGAAGCGATCAGCGCGCCCTTCAGCCTCGAACTGGAATTGATCAGTTTCGAGCCCGACATCAACTTCGGTGAGTTGCTGGATAAGCCCATCGTCTTCACGATCTGGGATGGCAACGGACCGGTGCGCTACGTGCATGGGCTGGTCAGCCGGTTCAGCCAGGGCGAAAGCGGCGTCTACCGTACCTACTACCACGCCTTGGTCGAACCCATCCTGGCCCGCGCCGGGCTGCGTTCGAACTGGCGCATCTTCCAGCAAAAGACCGTCCCGCAGATTCTTGAGCTGATGCTCAAGCGTCAGGGCATCGATCAATACGAGCTGCGCACAAGCATGGACCACCCGGTGCGCGAGTTCTGCGTGCAAGCGGGCGAAACCGACCTTGACTTCATCGCCCGCCTGGCGGCTGAAGAGGGCTTCGTCTATCGCTTCGAGCACAGTGAAAAATTGCATAAGTTGATCATCACGGATCAGCTGCTATCCCTTGGGCTGATCAGCCATGGCGCGCTCAAGACTGACGACGATGACGAAGGCTTCTTTGAAGGCGAAGACGTTATCGACCCCAACACCGTGCTGTACCAGTCCAACAGCGGCGGCGATCAGGCCACACCTTGCCTGCGGCGCTTACGCTACAGCGAGCAGGTCCGAACCTCGCGACAGGTCCAGCGCGACTACACCTTCACCCATCCGGCGTATCGTCAGGAACACCGGGCTGCCGGCCCTTTCCTGGAACACCAGTCCACCGACTACGAACGCTTCGACTATCCCGGTCGTTACAAACGCGATGCGGTGGGCAAGCCGTTCACCGAAAACCGGATCACCGCCCTGCGCCATGATGCACGCATTGCGGAAGTTCAGGGCGATGACGTCAGGCTACAGCCTGGCCTGAGCTTCACGCTCACAGGCCACCCACGCAAAGACCTGAATACGCATTGGCGTGTGAACAGCGTGGTTCACAAGGGCATCCAGTTCACCAGCCTTCAGGAAGAAGCAGCCGGCGTCGATCAAAGCACGCGCTACGAGCAAAGCGCTCAGCTGGTACCCGGCAGAACCGAGTGGCGACCTGCCCCGCTGGACAAACCCCGCGTTGACGGCCCGCACATGGCTACCGTGGTCGGACCTCCGGGTGAGGAGATCTATTGCGACCAATGGGGCCGGGTCAAGGTCAGCTTCCCCTGGGACCGGGAGAGCAACAACAACGAGTTCAGCTCCTGCTGGGTCCGGGTATCCCAAGGCTGGGCAGGTGGCAGCTGGGGCTCGATGGCCATCCCCCGTATCGGCCAGGACGTGATCATCCAGTACGTCAACGGCGACCCCGACCAGCCGATGATCACCGGGCGCACCTATTGCGGCAACCAGTTGCCGCCCTACGACCTGCCCGACCACAAGACGCGCATGACCATCAAGAGCCAGACCCACAAGGGCGATGGCTTCAACGAGCTGCGTTTCGAGGATGAGCTGGGCAAAGAGGAAGTCTTCATCCATGCCCAGAAAGACCAGAACACGCAGGTCAATAACAACCAATCACTCACGGTTGCCGTAGACCGCACCCAAAAGATTGGGCAGGACGAATCCATTACCATCGGCCGTAACCGTCTGCGCGCGGTGAAAGCGAACGACACGCTGAAAGTCGGCGGTGGCAAGAACGACCTGATTGCCGGCGACTATGAAATTGAAGCCGGCAACACGATACGCCTGAAGTGCGGCAAGACACTTATCGAAATGCATGCCAACGGCACGCTCAACATCACCTGCGAGACCTTCAACCTGACCGGCCAGCAACGCGGGCAGATCAATACGCCCGCAGCGAAGCTCGATCTAAACCCTGAAGGCGGGCAAGCAGGCGCTACCGCAAACGGCCGCGACAGCACCGGGCTGAAGGCCGACGTGGATGGGCATTTCGAATAACCACAAAAGCTCCAGAAAGGACTCCTGCGCATGACTGAATACCTGACTCACGATGTGCTCCTCGATCTGGGCGAGGAAGCACCCGAAGACCTGACACTGAACATGCTGCGCTTCGCCAACCGAGGAACGACATTGGTAGTGGCTCGCAGCCCGGTCACACACAACAAGACCTTGGACGAAGCCATTGACGAGCAACTGAACATGCTTCGCAAAAAATCGAAGGCAATGACCATCACAGCCCCCCAGGTCGCACGACTGGGAGGCGCAGAGCACTCTGTGGAGGCTCGCGAGATGGCCATTCAATTCATGGTCGGCGACAAGCTCAACTTCCAACTCCAAGCCGCCTGCCTGGTGCCCTGCCAGCAACGCTTGCTAGTGCTCAACTACAGCAAGCCCGGCCCATTGGGCGATAGCGATATCGAGCACTGGCGCGGGATCAAACAAAAGCTCCGCTTTGCCTAGTTCCTCTTCTGCTCAGGTCAATTCCTTCCCAACCACATAGAGCTTGAAACCTATGGCGCAAACCGTTCATGCAGCCCGTGAGGGCGATGCCATCCTACATCCGTCGCTTGCCGCCGAAATGATCAGCGCAATCGCCGAAGCCGTTATTTACGCAGCAGCAACGGCTGCCGTTGCCGCCGCCATCAGTCTGGCCGTTGTAGGTACCGTAGCGACCGGCGGCGCAGCCGGCATCGCCATCGCTGCCGTCGCCGGTGTGGCGGTCGGTGCAATGAGCACCCTATCGGTCGGCGAAGATCAGACTATTGGAGAGGCGATCTCCAGCTTCTGCGACGATCTGGGCAACAGTGTCGACGCACCTGATCCCTACGGAAAGATTGAGAGCGGGTCAGGCAACGTGTTCATCAACAGCAAGCCCGCCGCTCGCGCAGCGGGTATTACCGGCCCACCGGGTGGCGGAGCGGCCGAGGGCGAGCAAGCCGAACCTTCCATCCTGGAGAATGTGGGTTCCATGGCGATGGCGGCAGCACCCTACCTGCTCCCGGTCTTGGGACTGGGCATGGCAATACGTGACATCTTCAACCCGCCCGTCACCACACCAAAGGATCCCGGTGCGCAAGACCGAAGTAGGGATCTCATTTCATGCAGCCGCCACACGCCTCCCACCGGCACCTATATCGCACAAGGGTCGGACAAGGTTTTCATCAATGGCCAGCCTGCTGCGCGATCCGGTGACAAGACCACCTGCGATGCCACCATCGATGTGAATCAGAAAGTGTCGCCGAATGTGCGCATTGGCGGCGGGATGGCCACGGTTCGTGACATTCGAAATGGCAAAAGCAAGATTGCGATGTTTACAGGGATTATTGCCGGGATACTCATTTCACGACGAATAAGGTTCCGTCCCCGTCCCTTGAAGAGCATGTTCCCTTTTTCGCTATTCAAGCGTTGCGTAGGCAATCCCGTCATCGTGTCGACTGGCAGCAAAGTACTGGGTGGCCCAGAGGATCTTGACTTCAGCCTTCCAGGCTTGCTGGGAATTGAATGGGCGCGTGGTTACGACAGCAATGATCTACGCCGTGACGGCCTCTTCGGGATGGGCTGGAGTGTCCCCTACGAGGTAGAGCTGGTACGCGTCCCGCATCCTCAAGGCGGCCAGCTGTGGATCTACATCGACGAGGAAGGCAACCGCTTGGAACTGGGGCGCCTCAGCGCCGGCGATGCGTTCGTGAGTGTCACCGACGGCCTTGCATTCTTCCAACTGGAAGGCGGTCAGACTGTCGTCGAGGACATCAACGAAGGACGCTATCAAGTCTTTGACACAGACCCTTTCAACCCACAGCGCTCACGCCTGATACGCCTCGGTGACCGCAACCTCAACGTGATCGACATACTGTACGACGACCAGGGCCGATTGCAGGTTCTGTACGACGAATATGGCCGGACCATTGTTCAACTGCACTATGACCTACGTCACCCGAATCGAGTCAACAAGGTTTCACAAGCTTTTCTAAAGAACAGCGGACCACTCGCCATAGAACGTAATGAGACACTGGTGAGCTACCGGTATACCGAAAACGGGCAGTTGCATGAAGTGCTTGATGCCACTGGTCAACTGATCCGCCGCTTTACCTACAACACCGAGGGTTATCTCAACAGTCATCAGCTGGCTAGCGGCGCTGTGCGCCACTATGAGTGGGAAAAATTCACTATTCCCACCAAGCGTCCCACGCCTAAACGCGCTGATGGCACGCCCTACTCCTTGCCCCCTTTGCTTGAGCAACAACCTGATCACGAGTGGCGGGTGGTACGTCACTGGGGGACCGATGGCGAGGAATACCGGTTCGAATATAACCTGGAAGACGGTGAAACATTCGTCACCGACAGCCTCGGCCGGCAGAGTCGCTACCACTGGGGGCCGATGTACGAGGTGTACAAGTACATCGACCCGTTGGGTAATTCCTGGCAGGAGGAGATAATCGCCGGACAATTGGTTAAGAGCATTGATCCTCAAGGAGGAGAATGGCGGTATAGCTACGACGATCTCGGTCGTTTGATCGAAACGCGTGATCCGCTAGGACGCAGTGAGCAGATCAACTACTTGCGCCACTGGGCGCTACCCGTTCACATCACCGATGGCGCCGGGCGCACACGGCGCTACGGCTATGATGCCCATGGCAATTTGTTATGGGAGCAGGACTCACTAGGCCGTAGCACCCAATACCAATACAACCCGGAAGGTCGCGTTACCCGCATCACCGACGCCCTAGAAAAAACCAAGCATCTGGAGTGGAACACCCGTGGCCAGTTGCTCAGCTACCGCGACTGCAGCAATGCCCAGACCTTGTACCACTATGACTCGCATGGCCGATTGCGTGAAAGTATTAATGCCCGTGGCGAACACAGCCACTTCCGCTACGACGCTCGCGGCTATCTGGTAGAAAGTGAACGTGCGGATGGTCGCGTTGATCGCTATGAAATCGATGCCGCTGGCCAACTGACCCGTTACATCGACCCTGCGCAAAAGAAACTGCAATTCCGCTACGACCGCAGTGGCCGCCTGATCGAACGCACGGACGCGATGGGTTATAGCGTGAAGTTCAGCTACGACGCCTATGGCCGGCTGCTACAGCTCACCAACGAGAACGACGAATCGTACCGCTTCGGCTGGGACAAGCTGGACCGCCTGATCGCGCAAGAGGATCTGGATGGCAGTGGGCGCATTTATGAATACGACGTGCTTGATGGGGTCACCGGCCTCACTCACGTGCCGTCACCTAATGAGCAAGCGCCACTCTCTGAAAATGCCCCAGCAACCCGGACGACTTCGATCCGCCACGATTTCGGACGCGATGCCGTTGGGCGCTTGCTAAGCAAGCGCACCGAGGATGGTATTACAGACTACAGCTACGACACCGCCGATAACCTATTAGCCATCACCTTCACCAATAATCTGGGAGAAATACAGCAGCTTGAATACACCTACGACCCCGCAGACCAACTGCTGAGTGAAACCAACAGCGCCGGACTGTTGCAGTACCGCTATGACGACTTGGGCAACCTGCAAACCCTCACGCTCCCAGATCAGCGGAAACTCAATTACCTCTACTACGGCAGCGGGCACCTGCACCAGATCAACCTGGACGGTAGGGTCGTCAGCGACTTTGAGCGTGACTCCGTGCATGACGAGGTAATGCGCACACAAGGCAAGCTGATCACCCGTACACGCTATGACACCAGCGGTCGCCTGGCCGGTAAGTCTATTCACTACCGCGATGCCCCTGTTGAAATGCTGCCATTGCTGGACAAGGCCTACCGCTACGATGCCAGCGACAACCTGACGGCCGAGGTGTTGACCCAGACCCAGCGCCGCGGCATGACCAACCCTGCCAACGATGAGAGCGCTCAGCTTGAACAGATCATCGGCCGCTTCCATGATCTACCCCACACCGGCAGGAGTTATTCAGGAGACAACCGTTACGGCTATGACCTTAACGAACAATTGCAGACAGTCCAGCAGTCACGCCCCAATAGGCAGGCCACACAAGTCGAGGATTTCAAGTACGACAAAGCTGGCAATCTATTAGACGGCCCCAAGCTCAACGGCCTGATCAAGCACAACCGGGTGCTGGTGTATCAGGATAAGCGCTACCGCTACGACCGCTTTGGAAGGTTGTGCGAAAAGCGTATCGGCAGCAGTTGGGTGCAGTATTTCGAGTATGACGCCGAGCAGCGACTGGTTTGTGTGGAGCAGTATCGGAGTGGCGAGCGTGAACGAGTGGTTTTCACCTATGACCCACTCGGTAGGCGTATCAGTAAAGAGACCTATCAGAAGGATTATCCAGAGCCGCGTCGGAGGGTACATTTCCACTGGCAAGGATTCCGACTCCTGCATGAGTCTCAGAGCGGCCTGAGCAGCCTGTATGTATATGGCGACCTATATGACTATCAACCAATCGCAAGAGTTGACGGACGTTCAGGCAATGAGGCTATTCAGTATTTCCATACTAACTTAGCGGGCCTGCCAGAGCAGTTGACACTCACTGACAGCAACACAGCATGGTACAGTACATATCAAGGATGGGGCGTTACGCGGGAAGAATGGCACAACCCGGAACAAGTACGAGAACAAAACCTCCGCTACCAAGGCCAATATCTTGACAGAGAGACGGGCCTGCATTATAGCACCTTTAGGTTTTATGACCCCGCGATTGGACGATTTTCGCAGACTGATCCAATTGATCTGTCTGGAGGGAAAAACCTCTACATATTCGCCCCTAATCCATTCACATGGATTGACCCCCTTGGGCTAACAGCCTGCGAATTAACAAGATCTATGGAGGCTCATGGGACACCCAAACCAGCCAACTCCGCAGCCCACCATATCGTTCCTGAAACTGCCAGGCGAGCCAAGCCGGCCAGAGATATTCTTAATAAATATGGGCTTCTGAACAAAAATGAAAATGGCGTATTCCTTCCCGACAAGCGAAACAATGGAAGCACAAGTGGAATACTCCACAATGGTCGACACCCAAACAAATACATTGACGAGATCAATAGACGCATCATCGCCGCCGATAAAATAGGAGGAAAGTCGAAAGTTATCGACGAACTTGATAAGATCAAGAACACTCTACAAACTGCCAATAGAAATGCCGACTGGAGAAACGTGCTCCTATGAAAACAATATATGAACTTCATTCAGACACTGAACATTACAGTTCATTCATACAAATTTATGGCAACCAGGAAGAAAGCATCATTGGCCGATCAATGGAACAAAAATGGACTCCATTTAAAAGTAATTACAAGCCAATATATCTCGAACTGACGAGAAGCGACTCAGGAAAGAAAAATTATAATTTTGACTTTTCCGGATCACTAACCCCATTTCTTATTTTCAGCAACCCACTGCTGGAGGCACTTGAAAGCATATTAATACCTCGGGGACAGATTCTTGAAGTAAAAACCGAGAGCAAACGTAGAAAATTTTCTGGTTACTATCCAACGAATCCGCTCAAAAACTGCCTTGACCTGGAAAGGTCAAAATACCAAACCGCCTCACATGGACTTATAATTGACAACCCCGTTCTAAAGGAACAGTACATATCAGACGAGTACATATTTACACTAGCTGAAGACATTAGTCGTATTTTTGTCACAGAAAAATTCAAGGAGGTTATTGAATCCAGAAATTTTCATGGCTTTGATTTTTCGAAGGAAATATCACTCTCAACAAACCCACCCGACGGTACAATGCTGGGGGGCCGTGTGAAAACGTCTTGAGACTAAAATCAGGCAAGACGAAAACAGCCGAGGAAGCCGAGTTTAATGGATGTAAATAAGCATTCCGAGGCTGTTTTCAACGTAATATAACCGAGTTTCAAGGCTTTTCACACAGAACCCAGAAGTATGTCTGTTGTCGCCCCTTTCCAAACATCGAGCAAGTGCCCCAAGACGCGCACCTGATTGAAAACATCTAGCAAGAAGTGCGTCAGCATGGCTACGAGACCACGCAAATTCTGGTGCCTGGCTCTTTTTATTCCCGCACCCTTGAAGTAATTCACTCTTCTGTTGAGGCGCAGTTCAGATAAGGCCATTCGCGCCCAATCAATTTCAGAATATTTCAACCCTTGCAACCTCGGCTCAGCCCTTGCCACACTGCAGGCTCCAAATCAAGGGATAAGATCATGTCCATTATTGCCGAATATCGTCACCTCGAACGACAGCTCGCCAGCAAGCTTCAGACCTTGGACGCACTCAAGGTTCATCCAAGGGTGAAACAGGACCTTGAGTTCGAAAGAAAACTTCGAAACCTGATCACGGAATACAACTTTAGCGCGCACAAGATCCTCTCGATTCTCTCGCCCGCTACGGTTACTAAGCCCCAACCCACAGATTCATCCATACCCAAGCAACACCGAACCCCACGCAAGGCCAAGTTCTACCGCAACCCTCACACCGGCGAAATAGCCATCACAAAGGGTGGAAATCATAAGGTTCTAAAAGAATGGAAACGCCACTATGGACCGATGGAAGTTGAGTCTTGGGTCAGCAACTGGATTTGACCACTTTGCGCCGGAGGCCAACGAGGCATTGGAACAATCGAACGATGCACGTGCGGCTGGCTCGCCCCCGCAATTCCGGCACTGTGCTGGTGGCTACCGCCGCCTTTCATTGCTCCAGAAATGACGGTCGATCATGGATTCCCCTTCAGCCACACATGCCTTCTTACACTTCACCAGCCTTGTGAACACCTTGTTTAAAGCGGCGCGCTCGCAGAGCTTTTAACATGATCGGCTTACTCACCAGGACAGGGAACGCCCATGAGCATCACCAGCAAAAAGCGCCGCGATAGCAAAAAAGCCAAAACCAAGCGTGGGATTTCATCGCTGCTCCCGCCCGCCTTGTATCAGCTCAACCGCTTTCGTAAGGACTACATCAAGAGTTGGGGCATCAACTCCCAAGGTCATCTCGACCAGGGCCATTACGGCTGGATGGCTGAGCGCTTGAATGGTTACCCTCGCACCCTGGAAATCGGCTGCGGTGTCGGCCACTCCACTTTGGCCCTGCTAAAGCAAGGCCACACCGTTGTCTGCGTCGAGGAAAATCCCCACTGTATTGCAGCCACCCAGCGCCTCGTCGCCGAGAATGGCTACTCCGTCGCCGTCATCGCACGGGAAACGCCGAAGAGCCTCGACGACAACGCCTATCGATTGATCTACAAGGATGTCGGCAACGTCCCTAAAGCTGATTGCCTGCTGATCGAGGGCGATGCGTTGCACGATCCCAGACTGGAGGCCTGGCTCGAACAGCAGCCCAGGTTCGACTCCATTGCCTGCTGGCTGCTCGGCACCCATGACGCGCGCGGCCACAACATCGCCGTCAACCTGGCGTCCATGCCCACCTCACGTGAACACCGTATTTTCGTGCAGAACAACGTCTATGAGATTGCAGACAGGGTGCTTCGTTCGGGCGGTATTCTGACGGTGATCGACCGAGCTGAGACGCCTTCCACCGACGAGATCATCACCAGGTTGATGAACCACCACCGCGAACAGGCCAGTGTTACTACGCTGGAGGTCAAAACTGTTGAGCACACGCCACACGTGGAATCAGACGCACAGGGCGCCATGAAAATGCTCTACACACCGGCCGAGGATTCCACAAACGACTTCACGCCCGAGAACATGCCCACTATGTCGCTTTGCTCGACGACCTCGGTCAAACCCTGAATCTTCATTCGTGTTGCCCTGCAGGGATATGCAGGGCAACAGCGCACTATCAACAACACGAAACCTGGCCAGCGCCAAACGCAGCGACGCCAATGTGTTGTCCAGCTCGCCCACTCAGTCGTAGATCACCTGGGTAAAGTACTCGGCGCTGGTAGCCTTGGTGCGGATTCGCCCTTCCTGGATGGCCAGCATTCTTTTCAATGCATAACTGCAAGAGAAGAGATTCAAGCACTGTAGGCCTTCATGTCCCATCATGAACGATGTTTCATCACCACCCCCCCATTAAACACTATGTTCATTTTCTTGGTGTTGGAGCAACGCTATAGTTGACTACTTACGTCGGCCATAGCGCTCAATACCGCGTGCTAGATGCCCCATGTCTAACAGCCCCAGCACCCTGAAGGAAATCATCTAACACGGAGGTGCGATGATTAACCGAACAGCGGCCGATTGGCAGCGCCTGCAGGACCTGCCGGCGCTGCTCAAGGAACTTCCAGCTCTCGCCAACGAGTTGGGCTTCCCCTACTACAGCTTTTCCTACACCAGCCTTGCCAACTCGGTCAGCACAGCAACCCTTCCACCAGATGGCCAGCAGCTGATCCAGGCAGCGCTGGGATTCAGACCAGACAACCAACGGTATTCAAACGTGCCGGTGCTGTGGCACGAAAAAGCCTTTCGGGGTGCGAGCGGTTTATGGCCCCATGCGTATGCACTCGGCCTTCGGCACGGTTGGATCCAACCGCTGTACGACAGCACCACTCACAGCAGCCTGACGCTGCTGCGCCCCCACGTCAGTCTGTCGATCGCCGAGCGTTATGAAAAGACCGCCTGGGTCATGTGGCTGGGTGAGCGCCTGCACCTCGCAGCCGCCCGGGACCTTCCCCCACTCACAGGCGATCACGAGCCTTGCGTATTTTCTCGCGAAGCTCAAGATCCAGCGGCGGGCAATAGATCCAATGTGTCGTGTACTCCGGAGACCAAACGCGATTGAGCCGCAGGCGGTGGAGCTGCTGTTCCGCGCCGTGCCACCGAGTCTCTAGCTGGCCTTGGCCTTGACGGAACCAGAAGCAAAAGCCGCCCGTCATACCCTCATGCGGCAACACGGCATCAGCGAACTCGATGCGGCAATCCGCATGGCCCAGGACATTGACCGGGCCCGCGGCATAGAACCGCTGCAGTTGGACCTGCCAGGAGAGGCATCATGCGCAAATGGATAAATGCCAGGAACATAAGGTGGACAATCGGCTGGCTAGCCTTGGCCGGGCTGGCACTCATTGCCTGGCCAACCTTTCATCCCGCCCACCCTGGCGGCCCGCCATGGATCTACGGCAACCCTGATGCGCGCTTTACCGTCGTGCTGCACGCAGACCTCGAATGCCCGCACTGCAGGGTCTACCTGCCTCAGTTGCAGCGGTGGATCGTCACCAACGATCACGTCAATCTGGCCTGGCACCACCTGCCGTTACCCCAACATGAGCCCGCCGCCAGTCGTGAAGCGCGGCTGGTCGAATGCGTGGGGCAGCTCGAAGGCCGCGAAAGCTTTTGGGGTGCAGTCGTCTGGGTCTATCTGAACACCCAGGGCAATGGCCGCGGGCTCGCCAGCGACACCAGCTACCCTGGCTCGACGCCAAGCCTGCAACGCTGCCTGGCGGGCGAACAGGTGGCTCTAACCGTGGATGCACAAAAAACGGAAGCCGCACGGAACGGATTGAATGCCACGCCCACCCTGCGCCTGATCGACAATCAAACCCAGCGCACGTTGACGCTGCAAGGCTCCATCGAACCCGACGCCCTACTCTCGGCGGTGGACCTATTGATTGCGCCCGAAATTTTCGAGATGCCTGCCGACGTGATCAACGACATGCCCAGGTAGCGCACGTTCGTTACGGCTACGGCACCGCGCTGCGGTTATGTGGGCCTGCTCGCCTAACCAGTAGACACGCAAGTGTCACGGCTTGGCGCCCTTGGCACCGACGAACAGTGCAAGGCCAGCGGTGTGTTTGAGGGTGTAGTGTTGCCGGTCGGCTTCGCCTGGCAGACTGCGCTGAAACGAAAAAAAGACGCCTAAGCGTCTTTTTTCAATGACTTACAGACTTCCATGGAACTCTGTAGATCGATATTTGGAGCGGGAAACGAGACTCGCATCGGGCTTGCGAGCCGTTGAATCCTATAGTTTTTTAGCTGGTCAAAATTTGGCCGTAGCCTCAAATCTGGACTCATTTCCCTCCGCAGTCAAGGACCACCGCCTCCGCTCAACCCTTGCCTGCCGCTCGACCTGCTGAAGCGCCATTTTCCTTCATCCTATCCCCGCTTTCCCACACCACCGCCAATCTGACTTTCGCGAAGCACCCACCGCCAGCCGATCTTACAAAAATCGTAATCGTACCAATGACCCGCCTGCTCGAAGTTGCGGCGGTTACATTTGTCGAAGACATTAGTGGCCTGAAGATTGGACTGAGCCGTTGCCTTCTTCCCGTCAATGTTGGCGAAGTTTGATGCGATACGGTGGCTTGCATTCTCAGCGGGTACCGCCCCCAAACTGGCGATGCTCTCTCGACCCGAAACCCTCGCAAAAGTCAGGCCCAGTGTCGCGTCCTCGGTCAAAGAACATTAGCTGTCAACCACTCCGAGTAAACTCAAAAAAAATCTGTAATTTTAGAAGACGTGTGCTTGAGCAATGGGATCAGACGATGAACATCGCTCTCGCTGAGTCTCACGGCGGGCGCAAAAATATTCAAACAACCAAGCAAGGTACCCTGTGGTGACCTCACAGGTACCGCTCCTCCGACCAGCCCCACCGTAAACTCCGACCCTGTTACCGCGTAACCTTGGCGCCTGGTTGCCTCTACGATGGGGCGAAGCAAGCGCGCTTCGCAGATCGTATTGGCCGTGAAGCGCGTCCACGGTGATGAGGCGTAGAAGTGCTCCAAGTTAGTCTTGGTCATCGATGCGAGAAAGATCCGTCCGCTGGATGTGCAGTGCAATGGGCCCCGATGGCCTGGCTGGAATGCCGATGTCAGCCGCGCACCTGCCACGTAGCTTTGCACGTATTCCACTTCCCCTCCCTTCAGAATCGCCAAACCGCAGCTCTCTCCGGTCAGCTTGGACAGCTCGCTGAGTATCCTCTGCATTGACCCGCCAGAGAGCACCGTGCCCACAAGAGCAGCTGCAAGCTGATGCATTCTCGGGCCGATTTCAAAACCTTGTGCACCGCGCTGCAGATACCGTCCTTGCTCAAGGTTAGCGAGGAGCCTGTGAGCAGCCGTTCGAGACATACCAACCTCGTCGACCAAGTCTGAAAAGCGAACAAATCGCCTCTTGGTCAGCAGCTCCATGACCTCGAAGGCCTTCTCTGTGGGAGTAGTTGCTGCAGTCATCGTCTGTCCCCCCGGAGCTGTAGGCTCAGCAGGCGTAAAACTACGCCGCCCCATCGAAGGCTACACCATTAACCGATAATAGGAACAAAAAAAACCGATTATTGAGATTTTGAGTAAAGATTACCCGACCTGATCGTGGCCCTCGGTAACACAATTGGCATATTTCACTCAGCTACCTCGTAGCCGTGCATGCACCATTGCGGCGCACGGAACGCGGCTCTCGCCACTTTTTCCAGCACAGAGTGCCGCCGTAGCTAGCCTCAAAGAGACGCCTGTGCTGCAAGATACGAGTGAGGAAGATGTTCGGTGACTTCCGGCACGGCGATTGCTAAATCTATTCAACGGAACGTTTTGTTCCGATTTACGGAACATGATTGGATAGATCGACCATTCGAGGATTCTCGCCATGCCCAGTAAGTACATCGCTTGTCTGTTTGCATCGGTAGTGGTGGTAAGCGCAGTGCAGGCGCAGGCTGCAAGCAGTGCGATTGAGAAAATCAGTCAGACCAAGACAATCACCTTGGGTTACCGGGAAAGCTCGGTACCGTTCTCCTACCTGGACAACGAGCAGAAACCCATCGGCTATTCGATCGACCTTTGCTCTCACGTGGTTTCGCATCTGAAGGAACAACTGAAGCTTGATCAGCTGGACGTGAAGTACCTTCCAGTTAACTCGGCAAACCGTATGCCACTGATCAAGAACGGGACGATCGATATCGAGTGCGGCGGCACCTCCAGCTCCCCAGAGCGCATGCAGGAAGTGGCATTTTCTGTGGCCACGTTTGTGAGCCAGCCGCGCTGGCTGGTCAAGAGCAACAGTGGTATCCAGAGCCCGGCAGATCTGGCGGGCAAAGCCGTAGTCGTGACGCAAGGCTCCAACGCCGTCCCACTGGCCAAGAAGCTGATTGCGGATGGTTTGAATGCGCGGATGCTCCAGGGCAAAGACCACGCCGAGTCCATGCTCATGCTTGAACAGGGTCGGGCCAGTGCCTTCCTTGAAGACGACATCCTTCTCGCCGCCAAGAAAGCCGAAGCTCGGGATCCCTCGATGTTCACTATCCTCCCCGAGGGCTACGCCAAGACCTATTACGGCCTGATGCTTCCCAAAGACGATGCGCCGCTGAAGGACGCAGTCGATGCGACCCTGAAGCAGATGATGCTGTCGGGCGACTTCGTAAAGGTCTACGACACGTGGTTCACCCGACCCATCGCCCCGCACAACACCAACCTCAATGTCCAACTGAGCGAAGGTCTCCAGGAACGCATCAAGCAGCCTAGCGACCAACCGTTCTGATCAACCGAGTTGCTCGCCCTCGGTGATGCCTTGGGCGAGCGAAGTGGACGAGGAAAAAATGAACATACTTCTCGAAACCTCACCCGATGGAACCCTCTACATCGAGTGGCTTCTTTCCGGTTTGATTTGGACGCTCACCCTTGCACTCAGCGCGGCGTTCTTCTCGTTTTGCCTGGGCGTACTGGTAGGTGTCGCTCGCAACTCTCGCAACTTGGCCGTCGCGATTGCCGGCAGGGCCTACGTGCAGATTTTTCGGAACATCCCACTCATTGTGCAAATGTTCCTCTGGTACTTCGTGCTACCTGAACTACTGCCCACCGCCTGGGGGGACGCCGTCAAGCAGCTGGCTCAGCCTTGGGGAAGTTTCTGGCCTGCGCTGATCTGCTTGAGCCTCTACTCCAGCGCACGTGTCGCAGAGCAGATCAAGGCGGGCCTGGCCTCGCTGCCTATTGGCCAACGCGAAGCTTGCGAGGCACTGGGGCTCACGACTTTCCAGCGCTATCAGAAAGTGCAGCTGCCCCAGACCCTTCGCATCGTGATCCCAACCCTGACAAGCGAAGCGATGGGCGTCTTCAAGAACACCTCCGTGGCGCTCACTATCGGCTTGCTCGAGCTGACCGCCCAGGCCCAGCAGATCAACGAGTTTACCTACAAGACCTTTCAGGCATTCACCGCCGCGACTGTTTGCTACGTACTCCTTGCGCTGACGGTGTTCTCCGTCATGACGCTAATCGAACGGCGTATGCACGTACCTGGCCTGACGCCTATCAATCAACCGAACGCCAAGAAGGTGAAATGAGATGAACGACTTCGACTTCCAAGTCATCGTCAACGCCTTCCCGTACCTGATGACGGGCCTCTCGTTCACCCTGCAACTGACAGCGGTTGCCTTCATCGGCGGGTTGGCCTTGGGTCTGGTATTGGCCATGGTTCGTCATATGAATGTTCCAGTCCTCGCGCAGATTGCAACCGCCTACGTTGCAGTGATGCGCTCGATACCACTGATCCTGGTGCTGTTCTGGTTGTTCTTCCTGATGCCCACGATTCTGCAGCTGATCAGTCCAGATGGCCGGCCCATTCCATTGGGCCCAACCAACACAGCATTCATCACCTTCACCCTATTCGAAGCGGCGTATTTCGCAGAGATCATCCGAACAGGTTTGCGCTCGATACCTAAAGGTCAGTACGAGGCTTCTGAGGCCCTGGCGCTATCTAAATTCCAGATGTACCGCAAGGTGATCATTCCTCAGGTACTGGTTACCACCACACCCATCATGCTCACTCAGGCGGTCATCCTGTTCCAGGACACCTCATTGGTTTACGTCCTGTCGCTTACCGATCTTCTGGGCGCGGCCTCGAAGGTAGCACAACGGGATTCTCGCCTTCTGGAGATGTACGTCACCGTGGCGGTCATCTACTTCGTCATCAGCTCGCTGGCCGTAGAGCTCGTCAACTACATGGAAAAACGACGCAAGAAACGTTCTGCCCTGCGGCTCAGCCCAGCTGCAAGCCAGCCGACCTCTGCGACCAACAATGCAAAAACCATCTGATGGGGAGCACTGAAATGTCCTCGACGCAAAGCAACACTGGCATCGTCTTGACCGTCAAAGACCTTAAAAAAAGCTATGGCGACCACCAGGTGATTCAGGGGATCGACCTCGAAGTAAAACGCGGTGAGAAGATCGTGATTTGCGGCCCTTCAGGCTCGGGCAAGTCCACCTTCATCCGTTGCATCAACGGCCTTGAGACTTATCAGGCCGGCGAAATCAAAGTCGCCGATCCCAAGGGAAGCGGCTTCATCAAGGGCCTTCGCGATATACGCCGCGAGGTCGGCATGGTGTTCCAAAGCTTCAACCTCTTCCCCCATATCAGCATCCTCGAAAACTGCACCCTGGCGCCCATGAGCGTATTGGGGCTCAGCAAGAAGGACGCAACCGAACGAGCCGAGCATTACTTGGCCAAGGTTCAGATTTCCCAACACGCCCTGAAGTACCCTGGCCAGCTTTCGGGTGGTCAACAGCAACGCGCCGCAATCGCCCGAGCACTTTGCATGTCCCCCTCCGTGATGCTCTTCGATGAGCCCACCTCTGCTCTGGATCCTGAGGTGGTTCAGGAGGTGCTGGACATCATGTGCAAACTCGCCGAAGACGGCATGACCATGCTCTGCGTTACCCATGAAATGGGCTTCGCCCGGAAGGTCGCTGATCGCGTCATCTTCATCGACGGTGGAAAGATTATCGAGGAAGCCCCACCGGAAATTTTCTTCAATTCCCCCAACCAGCCACGCGTTCAAAACTTCCTGCGCCAGATCGCACATTAAAAACGCCATAGCAGAATCCGAGGTTTATCAAATGCAAAACTCTAAATTTGCGAGTGTTCGCGAACAGTTTCCTGCTGTCGAAAATCTGCTCTATCTGGACGCGGCCCATCAAACTCCCCTGTCAGTACCGGTGAAAGCTGAGCTCGATGCTTTCTACACCGCAGCGCTCAATTACGCTGGCCCAAAGTACGGCTGGCTGAACCGCGTGGAAGAAGTTCGCGCCAAGCTGGCGGCCTTCATCGGCGCCCAGGCCAACCAGATCGCGTTCACCAAGAACACTTCCGAAGGCCTGAACATCTGCGCCAGTGGCCTGCAGTGGGAAGCCGGTGACAACGTGCTCCTGCTCGACACTGAGCACCCAAACAATGCCTACGCTTGGCTGTCCAAGCGTGAAGCAGGCCTGGAGGTACGCCTGGTACCTTCGGACAAGAAGTGGGCTGATGCCGATACCTTCGCCCCCTATGTCGACGAGCGCACCCGTGCGATCGCCATCTCCCACGTGATGTTCCACAACGGCCAGCGTAACGACATGGCGAGCATTACTGCTTTCGCCAAATCCAAGGGCATCGCCGTGATTGCCGACTCCATGCAATCGATCGGTGTGTTCCCGATTGACGTGAAAACGCTCGGCGCCACGGCCATCGCTTCGGGCAGCCACAAGGGCTTGCTGACGCCGCAAGGCCTGGGCTTCCTCTACACCGAAAGCAAGGACATCGTGCCGACCTACGTTTCCAATGCCGGTGTTGCCAATGCGCGCGCTGACCTGGTGCCGGTGAGCGAGCCACTCAGCCTGCGTGACAACGCTCACCGCTTTGAGATCGGCAATTTCAACCTGCCGGCGATCCACGCCCTGGGTGGTGCGCTGGATCTGATCAACTCGATCGGTCTGGAGAACATCGCCGAGCACGTACTGGGCCTGGGTGACGAGCTGATCAAGGTCTGCGACGAGCTGGGCGTTGAGCTGGTCGGCCCGCGCGAGCGCGAGTTCCGCTCGCACATCTACGTGCTGGATCTGACCGAGCCGGAGTGGGCTGAATTCTTCAAGTCCGAGAACATCCGTCTCTCCCCAGTGCGCGATGGAATCCGGGTTTCGTTCGGCATCTACAACACCACTGATGATGTGAAGCGATTTGGCGATGCTCTGAAAAAAGGGATTGGCGTCATCAAGAAATCAGCTGCTTAACACTATTCGGCTCGCAAGAAAAACCCCTGATCTAGCGTGAGCTGAATCAGGGGTTTGGTTTTGCAGCCGTGCACTACCTGCGGCATCTAGATGCCGCGCCGATTACTCGGCTTTGAAGCTGTAGACAGCCAGTTTGTTGCCGTCCAGGTCGCGGGCGTAAGCGGCGTAGGCATTCGGTGCCCAGCCACGCTCACCAGCAGCGCCTTCGTCTTTACCACCAGCGGCCAGGGCCGATTTGTGGAATGCATTGATGGCCGCGCGGCTTGGCGCTTCGAAGCTGACGGTACCGCCGTTACCAACGGTTGCAGGTTGGCCGTTGGCAGGCTTCAGCACGAAGAAGGATGGCTTGTCGACGCCCCAGATCGAACCATTGTCGCCCAGGTCAGCGATGCGCTTCAGGCCGATTTGGCCCAGCACTTCGTCATAGAACTTACGGGCTTTTTCCAGATCGTTGGTGCCGACAGTTACGTGAGTGAAAACAGACATGTGAATCTCCATCTAGGTGGGGTTTGCTGAAAAATGGCGTTGGCACAGCCAACGCCGAATTGGAGTCAGAAATGGACGACGGTACGAATGCTCTTGCCTTCGTGCATCAGCTCAAACGCTTCGTTGATCTCATCCAGGCCCATCGTGTGGGTGATGAACTTGTCGAGCGGGATTTCGCCCTGCTCAGATTTCTCAACGTAGGTGGGAAGCTCTGTACGGCCCTTGACGCCGCCGAACGCGGAGCCGCGCCATACTCGGCCTGTTACCAGCTGGAATGGGCGGGTGGTGATCTCGGCACCTGCAGGCGCCACACCGATGATGGTCGACTCGCCCCACCCTTTGTGGCAGCACTCCAGTGCCGCACGCATCAGCTGCACATTGCCGATGCATTCAAAGGAGTGGTCAACGCCGCCGTCAGTCAGCTCGACAATCACGTCCTGGATTGGACGATCGAATTCCTTGGGGTTGATGAAGTCAGTCGCACCCAGCTCTTCGGCGATTGCAAACTTCGAAGGATTGATATCGATCGCAATGATGCGCGAGGCCTTTGCCATTTTTGCGCCAATGATGGCAGCCAGGCCGATCCCGCCGAGACCGAAGATTGCGACGGTGTTCCCTTCTTGCACCTTCGCAGTGTTGAGCACTGCACCGATACCGGTAGTGACACCACAACCCAACAGACACACCTTCTCAAGAGGTGCTTCTTTCGGGATTTTGGCCAAAGAAATTTCTGGAAGAACGGTGTACTCCGAGAAAGTAGAGCACCCCATGTAGTGATAAACTGGCTCACCGTTGTAGCTGAAACGGGTGGTACCGTCAGGCATCAAGCCTTTGCCCTGAGTGGAACGAACGGCTTGGCAAAGATTGGTTTTACCCGAGGTGCAAAATTTGCACTTTCCGCACTCCGCCGTGTACAGCGGGATGACATGGTCACCGACTTGAAGCGAAGTAACACCTTCACCAATGGCCTCAACAATCCCGCCGCCTTCATGTCCCAGAATGCAGGGAAAAACTCCCTCAGAATCCTGGCCGGAAAGTGTGTAGGCGTCAGTGTGGCAAACGCCGCTCGCGACAATGCGAACCAGCACCTCACCAGCCTTCGGCGGTTGAACATCGACCTCGACAATTTCGAGTGGCTGATTTGGCCCAAAAGCAACAGCGGCGCGCGACTTGATCATGAATTTAACACCTTTTGACTGTATTGCAGGTGCTTTTACGATATGGAAATCGAGGCTGGCCTGCACGCCAAACTCACAGCAAATTAGGCCAAGGTCGCCCAGAATCAGGCCAAAGACTGGCTATTGGAGATGAACGTGATAAATAGTGACCACATGACAACTCGTTCGATCGACATGGTCATCTATCCCGAATTTAAATCATTCGAAGCTATCGGGCCGATGACGGTATTCACTTATGCCAACAAGCACCTTCAAGCCCAAGGTAAAGAGCCAGGTTATTCGGTAAGAGTCATATCTACTCAGGTAGGCCCCGTGCAATCCGATACCTTGATGAGCCTTGAAGCGACTCTAGCGCTCAACCTGCTCGACCTACCACATACCGTTATGCTCGTCGGAGCGCACGACATTGAGCAAGCAGTAGAGAAAAATCCGAATATCGTCCAATGGGCTAAACAGGCTGCACCCAAAGTAGAGCGCTTTGCTGCCCTATGCTCAGGTGCCTTTTTCCTTGCGGCAGCGGGCCACTTGAATGGCAAGCGCGCAACGACGCATTGGCGCATGGCGGATACGCTTAAGCGAAGATTCCCCAACATCCAAGTAGAAGTAGATTCAATTTTCATCAAGCAAGAGAATCTTTGGACATCGGCAGGCGTAAGCGCTTCCGTAGATTTGGCGTTAGCTTTCGTCGAGATGGATTTTGGCCACGAACTGGCCCTGGATGTAGCACGAGATTTAGTGATTTTCTTGAAGCGTCCAGGGGGGCAGTCACAGTTCAGTTCAAACCTGACAAGCCAGATGACTACTTCGACATGCATGCGTGATGTTCAAGAATGGGTTATCGAAAACATCGACAAGAAAATATCGATCCCGCAGATGGCCGAGCAAGCCTCAATGAGCCTGCGAAACTTCACAAGACTCTTCAGTAAAGAAGTCGGGCTCAAACCATCAGAATTCATCGAGAAGGCCCGAATCGACAAGGCTCGCCGGCTCTTGAGCGAAAGCGAATTACCGCTCAAGAGCATTGCTTTCAAATGTGGCTTTGCAACAGCTGACCAGATGCGCGTCGGATTTCGAAAGCACCTTTCCGTATCACCTAAAGAGTACCGTGATCGTTTTATTGGTTCGTAATACAAGAGGACACTGCTATGGCTTACCATCGAACAGAAGATGAACTGCAAAAAACCCTTATTGGTCAACAGATGCCGAGCATCCCGTTCATTTCGACGAGCGGGGAAATTGTTGACCTGGCTGCAGTGACTGGGCTGACCGTCCTGTTCATCTACCCCCGCACAGGCAACCCGGCCATTCCGGCGCCCGCAGAACTCGAATCCATCCCCAGTGCCAAAGGCTGCACACCTCAAGCCTGCGGGTTCAGCAACCACCGCAATGATCTAGAGCTCCTGGGCGTTTCGCACATCTACGGTCTTTCATCTCAGAGCAGCGACTATCAAAATGAACTGAAAGATCGTCAGTCACTTAGCCTCGACCTGCTGTCAGATGAGGCCTGCCGCCTTGCTGCAGCACTTGGGCTGCCAACCTTCCAAGCCGGCGATTTGTTGCTCTATTCAAGAGCAGCCCTGATTATCAAGGACGGTTCAATTCTGCACATTATCACCGACATCCCCAATCCCAGCGAGAATGCCACCACGGTAGCATCGTGGATCAAAGCTAATCTGGCTCGATAAGAACAAAAAAAGGCTCCCGACATATATCGAGAGCCTTTGAGTATCGCCACAGGGTGACCAACCCCTTAAAACTTCGTGATGAGCTCCAGTTTCACATCATCCAGCCAGGCTTTCTCATAGCGCAGTACCTATTAGGCAGATGCGGACTCTGTAGCTTTGGGTTCAATTTTCCCCGAGTAACCAGCATCCAAAACACCATCACGCTCACTGGTTTTGGCGATTACCGCAGTAGCAATGCTGTTACCTACAACGTTGGTAGCAGCACGCCCCATGTCGAAGAACTGGTCAATCGCGAGAACCAGCAAGATGCCTGATTCTGGAAGATTGAACATCGGCAGAGTGGCAGCCACTACGACCACGGACGCGCGCGCTACACCAGCGACACCTTTACTCGTCAGCATCAAGGTCAATAGCATGAGCAGTTGCTGAGTGAAGCTGAGTTCGACATTGAATGCCTGGGCGATAAAAATTACCGCGAAGGCTTGGTACATCATCGAGCCGTCCAGATTGAACGAGTAACCAAGGGGCAGAATGAAACTGGATGCCCGCTTATTCGCCCCGAACTTCTCCAATGCCTCCATGGTTTTAGGGAATGCGGTTTCACTGCTCGAAGTAGAGAACGCGAGCATTAATGGTTCACGAATCAGCTTGCCCAAGGTGAAGATCGAGCGCCCGAGGAACAGGAAACCGACACCGAAGAGTATCATCCAGAGAATACCCAGCCCCAGATAGAACTGAAGAATGAGCCATCCGTAGTCTACGAGCAGTCCTAGGCCACTGACGGTGATTGCGGAGGCAATCGCCGCAAACACACCAAGTGGTGCAAACATCATTACGTAGTCGGTGATCTTGAACATGATCTTGGAGAGTTCTTCAAGCGCGTAGAAAATTACGCTTGTTCCCTTCCCCTTCATCACACACAAGGCTGAACCGAAGAAAATGGAGAACACCACAATCTGCAGTATTTCATTATTCGCCATCGCTTCAACGAAGCTTCTCGGGAATACATGAGTAATAAAGCTCGCCAGATTGAATGACCCAGCATTAACTGCAACAGGCGCTGAGGCAGATTGGTGTAGATCCATATTCAAGCCTGCACCAGGCTGGAACAGATTCACCAACATCAACCCAACAAGTAACGAAACGAAGGAGGCAGTGACGAACCATGCCATGGCGCGAAAACCGATGCTACTCACTGCGCTCGACTGACCCATTGACGCGATGCCACATACCAACGTAGCAAACACCAGAGGGCCAATAATCATCTTGATCAAGCGGAGAAAAACTTCAGAAATCAACCCGTAGTACGAGGCAATTTCTTTCGCAGTCGATTCGTCAACTGCATAGTTATGGCTAGCCCAGCCAACGATAACACCGACAACAATCGCCAGGGCAATGAGCCTTGGCAGTTTCTTATGATTCATGACTACACCTCAGACTTTTATTTTTGTAGCTAACTACGGGCAGTCTAAAACAATGAAAATTTTATTATTCGAGGCCTTCCATGACCGAGGGCAAACCCCATATCTACAGGGTTTGCCCTAATATTACGATTACGCGGCTTTACGCTTGATTTGCTTCAGACCTTTCCGGAGGACGGTTGCGAAGCGATCGACGTCATCAGTGGTGTTGAAGATAGCGAAGGACACGCGGATGCCGTCGCGCACTGGGGACAGGCGAATGTTCTCGGACTTGAAGAACTCAGCCCACTCCGGCTCGGTCAGATCCAGCACGTAGATGTGCGAGCGGAATTCGCGCTCGCGCGGGCCGACCAGTTCGACGCCTAGCTCGTCGCAGACCTTGATCAGCTCATCACCCAGGCCCAGCACGTGCTCAGCGATGTTCTCCAGACCGATCGAGTTGATCAGATCCAGCGCACCACCCAGGGCGTGGATCGCCGGCAAGTTGAAGTTGCCGATCTCGAAGCGGTGAGCGTTGTCACGCAGGCTGAGTGGCTCGCTCACCGGCACCAAGTCAGCGCGCGCATTGGCAACACCGGCATTGGAAACGTAGGTCGGCACGATGTCCTTGCTTTCGGTGTAGAGGAAGCCCAGGCCTTGCGGCGTCAGCAAGCCCTTGTGGCTGCCCGAAGCGATGGCCGTGGCGCCGAGCGTTTTCACGTCAATCGGGAACACACCGATCGATTGCATGGAGTCGGCAATCACGGCGATGCCCTTGGATTTGGCGAAAGCAGTAATGCTCGCCATGTCGTTACGCTGGCCGTTGTGGAACATCACGTGGGAGATGGCGATCGCGCGGGTGCGCTCGTCGACATAGGGGGCGAAGGTATCAGCGTCAGCCCACTTCTTGCCCGAAGGCACCAGACGTACGTCCAGCCCTGCTTCACGCTTGGAAAGCCAGGCGTAGGCATTGTTCGGATGTTCGGTGTCGAGCAGCAGCACGTTGTCACCAGCTTCCCACTGCAGGCCACTGGCGCAGATGTTCAGGCCTTCGGAAGTGTTCTTGGTGAATGCGATCTGGTCAGCCTGGGCGCCGATGAAGGCCGCCAGCTTGGCGCGAACTTCTTCCACGCGGTTCAGCCAGCCGTACTTCGGGCCAGCGTAATTGAGCGCTGCCGTGTAGAAGGCATCGAGCTCGGCTTTCACCGGGACTGACAGCGGGGTTTGGTGGGCGGAATCGAGATACAGCGTATTGTCTGCAGCAGGAAAATGTTTGCGGATTTCGCCGTTGAAAACATTCATGAGGACACCTCAGCCAAGCGTATGCAGTAGGGATGTCACAACCGCTAAGCCGTGACATAGGTGGGTACCAGAGGTCGAGCACACCCGGCGTAATCCGACAGTGAGCCAGGGTGATCGCCAAACCTCAAGATGACCCCACAGTAGCTATGACCAAAGCCAAGCAACAACATTAAGTCCCTATAAATGGAACTAAATGTGCCGTTTTATGAGTTTATTCTGACGTTCGCCCCCACAGGAAGACGCTTGCCAATCCGAACGCAGCGTGTAACAGTTCCATTTAACGGAACGCTATCGCTTGCCCGCCAGCTTCCTCACCGTGAACGATGCCAAACAAAATGACCGAAGACGTATCCCCTACCGAACGTGCTTTCCTGGCGCTGGAGCTATTGGCCGATCGAGGCAGTATCAATATCTCGGATCTGACTCAGTACCTCAACATGCCCAAGACTTCTGCTCATCGATTGCTGAGCAACCTTGAGAGCTTTGGGTATATCCGCAAGTCAGAAGGTCGTGGCTTCAAAATCGCGCCACGGCTGCTTGAGCTGTCAGCGATGATCTCCATCGCCTCACATGCGCAGGCCCCCATTCACTCGATTCTGGTGGGCTTGACGCGCGCGACAGGCGAAAGCGCCAGTTTCGGCATTCTGAACGGCCACGAGCTCGAATACATTGACAGCGCCACCGCCGATACTCGACTGACTCTACAGTTCCAAGCGGGCCAACGCGCACCTCTACATTGCACATCCAGTGGCAGGGTCATTCTCTCGCTGATGAGCAACCGGGACCTGTCAAAGTACTTGGCGAGCGGGCCGTGGGAGCGCTTCACTCCTCGGACCGTTTGCGAGCCAGACGAGCTCGCAAAGGTCATCGCGAAAACACGCAAGAACGGTTATGCGATCACAGATTCCGAATACACCTTGGGCGTGATCGGTGCAGCTGTCCCGGTGTTCACCGCGGAGAATCGCTTGGTCGGATGCGTGAGCGTGTCAGCCCCTCAGGCTCGCAAGACAGAAGGAGACCTTATCAAGGCCATCCCTCTGATGAGTGATGCTGCGAGGCGGATCACAGCCTGCCTCGCAGTGGCCGAGGACGAAGGACTCTAGCAAGGCATTGGCCGCAGCTCAGTTCCCGAGCGAGTAGTTCTTGCGAACCCTTCCGCACATGTTCATCACCACATGCAGGGGGCTCTGGCCTTGCCATCCCGCCAGATCCTCTATCGTAATTTGCTCATCCCCAGAACGACCATAAATCACGATCGTGTCGCCGACCGCTGGGCTATCACCTCTCGAGAGGTCGACCGCTGCATACTCTTGGGAGACGAACATGAGCGGGAGCCGGCGCCCTTTGTGGAGCACGTAAGCGGTCTGACCGGCCGCTGCAGAACGATAGCCTTCATGCAGCCCGATCGGCACGATACCGACAACAGTCGAGGCTTCGACCTGCAACCGCCCACCATTTCCGATACTCGCTTGCGAGCCGTGCTTGCGGATATGGACAATGCTAGCCGACACTTCACTGATTGCGGGGCGAAAACGAGCTGTTTTCTCTGCGTCGACCGAACTTTTTCCAAGGCCTCCGTACAGGAGGTGGCCTACACAGACCGCATTCGTGTGGGTGGGCACATCCTTGAGAACACCGCTGCTTGCCAAGGACTGACTGATCGGTATCTGGTAGCCCGCGTCCTTGAGTTCACCCAGTAACCTGTCGAACTTGGCCAGCCCAAATTTAGCCCACTCCAAACCTGGTCCATCAGAGAATGGCACATGGGTAAACACCGCCTCGATCTGCAGACCAGGCAATGAGGCAACATAGTCAATTAGATCTCGGGCCTGCTCGACAGGGACACCCAGGCGTCCAAACCCAGCATCCACTTTCACGAACACCTTCAATCGCCCATGAGAAGCTTCGGAGGCTGCCAGCGCGAGTTCCTTGGAGTAGATCGTTGGCATCAAGCCCAGCTCTCGCACGAGCGGCATCGCACCCGGCAGTATCCCCGGAAAAAGGTGAATGGGGATGTCGTTACCTGCATCGCGAATAGCGATCGCATCGTGGATCGACCCGGTAGCCACCGCATATGCACCGCACTCCTTGAAGACCTGCGCAGCGAGTGACGCCCCTACGCCATAACCATCCCCCTTGATCGACGGAATGATCTTGGTGGCTTCACCGACCATCGATTCAAGCTGGCTGAAATTCCATCGAAGGGCCGCTACGTCCACGGTCATCTGGAGAGGATCTGAAGTGTTCAGGTAATCCTTACGGCTGAAAGGCTTTTGCGAATTCATCACATCTCCTGATCGAACAAGTCTAGGCTGCTGACCCCACTAGAATAGAATTATTTCCGGCACCAATGGTTCCGATAATCGGGATTTGTTATTTACTAATTCCCCCCCCCTGATAGGGTTCATCTTGGCCAGGCAAGATCATCTGTCAGGTAAATCGCCGCGAGCCTCGCCAGCCCGACAGAGTGGGCTTCACGCCCCTTTAATACTCTCGACCGGGGTAATCCCGATCAACTCGGATACTATCTGGAGTACTAAACGTGACATTCACCTCTCTTATCGCCTCCTCCCTACTCATGACTGCCGGGCTAGCTCTATCGCTAACGGTAAATGCTGACCCCCTTCCTGAGATCAAAATCTTTGCGACAGGGGGTACCATTTCGGGAGGATCAGCATCGAAAATCGATACAACCAAGTATAAAGACGGCCAATTCGATATCGACACATTGATTAATAACTTGCCAGAACTAAAAGATATCGCGACCGTTACAGGCGAGCAGGTAGCAAACATTAGTTCTGAAGATGCAGACACTCCAACACTATTAAAAATTTCCAAATCTGTAAACAAATCTCTCAGCAACCCTGCAATCAGCGGTGCGGTGATCACCCATGGCACAGACACGCTGGAGGAAACTGCTTTTTTCCTGGAGCTGACCGTAAAAAATCCAAAGCCCGTCGTGCTGGTCGGTTCAATGCGCCCGGCGACTGCCATCAGCGCAGACGGCCCTATGAATTTGCTTGAAGCCGTATCAGTCGCCACTAAATCCGACGCGAAAAACCGTGGGGTCATGGTGGTACTTAACGATCGAATCAGCTCCGCAACATTTACAACTAAAACCAATGCTACTGCACTGGATACATTTAAGGCAGTCGAACAAGGCTACCTGGGCATATTCGTCGGCATCAAGCCCAGGTTTTACTACCCTGCAGCCCGCCCACTCAACCTACCTTATTTCGACGTCAGCAATACGGATACGTTGCCGAATGTCGTGATCATCTACGGGCACCAAGACCAAAATGATCTCTTCATACGTACCGCCGTCGCAAATGGCGTGAAAGGCATTATCATGGACGGTACAGGTGATGGCAACGTACCTGCCCGCGTCAAATCTTCAGTCAAAGAAGCAATTGCGAAAGGCATTCCTGTCATCATGGCCTCTCGCACAGGCGCTGGCATTGTTTCAGAAAAAGACCTGGGCATTGGAGCAGGCGTATACAACGCGCAGAAATCCCGAATCCTGTTGATGCTGGCCCTTAATCAGGGGGACAGCATCGATAAAATTCGAGACTACTTTGAGAAATAAGTGTTCGCAAGTCACGACACTTTGCCCGACAAGAGGCCTACGATTAATATAAGCTTGCCAACCACCATCTTTCAGAGATGGTGGCCACCCTTGGCGCGCACAAACAGTTATGCTCGACAGCCAGCCAAACCCACCCTCATTCGATTTTGAATCGACGCACTATATTGCCAAGCTCAGTAGACGCGCTTTTCAATCCAACAGTAACCGCTTGCGTCGACTCAGCCCCCTTGGTTATCTCACCCGCATCAATACTGATAGCCATGATGTGGCCGTTTATATCATCCGCAACCTGATGCTGCTCTTCAGCCGCCGCAGATATTTGAATACTCATGTCTCTTATCACCACGACCGCGGCGTCGATGTTCATAAATGCGTGGGAAACAGAAGATGCACACCCCGCCAGTTCTCGAGAGCACTCAAGGCTCTGCTGCATGGTTATCGAAACTTTCTTGGTACTTTCGACCAATCCATTAAGTAAGGCATTGACCTGCTCAGTGGAGTCGGTTGTTCGTTTAGCCAGGGCCCGTACTTCATCAGCCACAACCGCAAATCCTCGCCCCTGCTCCCCCGCCCTCGCCGCCTCGATAGCAGCATTCAGGGCGAGAAGGTTCGTCTGTTCTGCGATACCGCGTATATTCGACAATATAATATCGATGGAATTGACATCGTGCTCCAACTCCTTGATTGAACCGGAGGAACGGTTAATGAATTCCTCGACTTCGGAAACAAACCTCATCATCTGCTTGATCACTTGCTTCCCGGCCTCCACCTCGCTGCCGCCTGCCTGCGCAGACTCGGCGGCCAGGCTGCAATTGCGAGCAACTTCACCCGCTGTTGCGACCACTTCATTGAATGAAGTGGACAACTGATGAACGGCGATAGCCTGTCGATTTGAAGCAGTACTCAAAGACTCTGCCTGACGGGCAATTTCCAACGAGTTCGACTCAACACTTACGCTCGAAACATTCACATCTTTAATTATTTTTTGAATGCTAACAGCGAAGCTGTTGAAACTATCCGCCAGCCCTCCCATCTCATCTTTGCGAGCAACATCCAGTCGCTGCGTCAAGTCACCTTCACCCTCTGCAATTTCCTTCAATCGGCGCGACGCACTTTGTATGGGCGAAACAATTCTGAAAGTAAAGATGCCACCCGCCAGCATGCACATTATCACAATCACAATAACTGCCACTGCGATAGTACCCACCAACGACATAGAGCCCTCGGCAAGCTCCGTCGTTTCGATTAGACCTAAAAACTTCCAACCCAACTCATCGGAGGAATATACGCTTACAGCATAGTTGACCCCTGCAATCTCTACCTCGCCGTTCCCGGAAGCCAGCAGCGAAATATCCTTATAGCCTCCACCCAAGCCCGCAAGCGATTTCAGGTTATTTTCTGGGTATCGCGAGTCAGCGATAATATTCCCAGAGTCCTCGACTATCATGACGTAGCCGGTCCGACCAAACTTTATACTTTTGGCCATTTCCGTGAGGTCCTTCAGGGAAATATCGATCCCTGCAACACCTTGAATACCCGCACCGGTAGTAAACGTCAGCCCCGTGGAAATGAGCGCCGTGTTGTCTTCCTCAAAACTATACGCCTTGACTCTTCCAAACTGCCCTGGATTCTCTGCTGCTCGCTGATACCAACCACGTTTGCGAGGATCGTAATTGGCCTTGACCTTTGTAGCCGGCCACATTAAAAAATCACCAGAATCGGTACCCACGTACACATAGGAATAACTTGGATGGGTTTGCCCAACCTGACGGAGCAAGGTAAACAAGTCCCCAGCCTTTCCTTGATCGGGTGCTTGCGCATCGGACACCGAAGATACATCGATATATGAGGGCAACCTGCCATCAACCTCGGTTACCTGTTTCGAATTCGCCAGAAATTTTAAATTCTCGGAGACACCTTTAAGCACAAGTGCGAAGCTGTTACTCACCTGCCTTAGCTGATGCTGACTGCTCTCTTCAAAAAAATTCCGCTCCCGCTGCATCATCTGTTCAACAACAAACACCCCTAGCGTCACTATCGGCAACAGTGAACTCAAGAGAAAAAACATCAACAACTTTACTCGAATGCTCATATGACCTCATGTGCGCACAAAAACGACACCTACGCGTCGAAAAAAAAGGCAGACCTTCGGATAAAGGTCTACCTTCAAGGAGCAAATGTCGCGCGTCATTCTTTACTGCTGGATGATCAGAAGATATTGATCGGGTATTCCGTGATCAGGCGGAATTGATCCTGATCGCCGCCGGTTGTCGCGTCACCTCGATGCCACGCGGTTCGAACGCGGACAGACAGGTTTTTAGCTGGGCCGGATTGAACGACGTAGCGGGCTTCAAAGTCAGTCTCGAACTCTCGGTCATCACGTCCATATTTACCAGCGTAAGCACCTGATGTAGCGTGCGTTCCATCAATGTCGGTACCGTGGAGGTAGCGAATCATGAATGACAAGCCTGGCACACCGTACGATGCCATATTGAGGTCATAACGAGCCTGCCAAGACTTCTCCCCCGGGCCGTTGAAGTCCGAGTATTGAACCGAGTTGGGCAGGTAAATGGAGCCCCCCGCTCGACCGGTATCGCCAAACCCTACGTAGTCGAAGGGTTGATCACCGCGCACCTGTTGGTGAGCCACTGTAAACGTATGCGCTGAGATTCGATAAGCGAGCAGCAAACCGTAAGCGGTGGTATCAATTTCGCCCGCCTTCGCCTGGCCGCTATCGAGCGTTCGATAGACGTTAAAATCAGCAGTCACATCTTGATCACTATCAATTACGTACTTGTAATTGACATTTCCGTAATGCTGCTTCCAGATATCCTCAAAACGGCTGGTATACAGTGCAACACTCAAGTTATCACTGGCTTTATATTTACCACCGAAGTAATCCACTGTCGGAGTGGTCACACCGGCGTAGGTTGCCCACAGCTCTCCGTCGCGGTTGGTGTTGACTTGGTCAGTGCCAGAGGTGAAATGCCCTGCATCAATCGACACATCTTTGATGTCTGTACTGAGCAAATTGAAACCTGTGGCCGTCTGGGGCATGAGTCGGCTGGTACTCTGCGCGAACACCGGTACATTAGGGATCATCTGCCCATACTTGAGAACCGTATCGGAAATTCGAACTTTAACTGCACCACCCGCGCGACCATAGCTGTCATCCGGGTTGCCATCGTCCCCAACCGGCAGGTTCCCAGTACCTGTCCTGCCACTGCCAGCGTCGAGCTTGATACCCCAAAGACCAAACGCATCTACACCAAACCCAATAGTGCCCTGCGTGAATCCAGAAGCGTAGTTGGCAATGAACGCCTGAGACCAGTCTTTTTGGTTGGTTCGACCATTGGCCCGGTCGGTATTGAAGTAGTAGTTCTTGGCCAGAACAGAAAGCTTACTGTCTTCCAGAAAGCCTTTGGCGTCAGCCTGTGCAGCACGGACATCACTGCATGCCAATGCAACCAAACCAAAGCAGCCAGCCGCTGCGCCGCACTGCTTAAGCTTTGCAAAAAACGAATGATTAAAACCTTCCGCCCGCGAGAAAGCGCGACCAGTGTTATTCCCCAGCATTGACCACCCCAACATTTTTTTGTGAATGTTATTAGCAGCTGCCTGTCAGCTAGCGTGCTCATGTGTTGGCAGACTAAAAGTGAGAAAGCGTTTGGCGCTCAAGGCCACAGGTAGGGAGCGACCATTTATTAAACAAGCTATTCCCACACCGCCATGTTCAGGCCGGAGCAAGAAAACCATCAATCACGGGCTCGACATTCCCTATCAAGATTCCGCCACACGGGAACCGAGCATCAAATAGCAGCCAACTTGGCCATTACTAAAACGTGGACAGCCGTTGAAACCGATATGACTCATCGAGACATCGAAAAATGTCCTCCTGGATAAATGGATCGTAAAGCCCGCCTGTTACTCTGGCGGGCCTACGCGCAGCAGTAGTCAGCCCAGATGAGCCTATCTACCTAAGAACGCATAACCGAAACCCAGGATCTTGGCATCTTCACCGTAGCCCCCAAGGAACGAAACACCGACAGGTAGGTTGCCTTGAATAGTACCTGCGGGTACGGTGACCTCAGGGAAGCCGGTGGCCGAAGCGATGTAGGAACTGGCATACGTGTCGTCGGCATTGCAGACATACGTCTCATCGGCAACACCATGCACAACCGAAGCGGGGCAATTGATGGTGGCAAAGAATAGACTGTCGATTTTTTGCGCAGCCATAACGTTTACCAGTTGAGCTCTAAGCGCTGGAATTTTTCTGGAAAGGATAGAAATATAAAGGGGATTATCGGGAGCACCTGCCTTCAAGGTGCTTTCAATTCCGTCAAGACGGGCAGGGTTCATAAGGTGGCCATTGTTCGCACCTTGATTTTTTTTGGCAGCCTCAAGGAAACTGTCAAGCGATTTCGGCTGATGACTATCCAAAGACGCCAGGTACCGCTCGAACTGAGGTTTGAACTCACTCTCCCCTACAGGGCCTAGCACATCCCCCCAAAGCGTTTCGAACGCTTTTGGAAGTGTGACAGCTACGACCTTGGCACCGCGTTTTTCAAGCGTTTCCTGAGCAACCTGGAACACGTTATCGACTTCAGGATTCCCTCCTTTGAAGTTGGTAACCACCCCGATAACCTTGCCCTTCAGCGAGTCCTTACTCAACGCTTGCTGGAAGTTAATTTTATCAGAGGCCAAATTGAGTGTGGCAGCGTCTGCTTTATCTTGTCCTTTAATGACATCAAGCACGATCGCCTGATCACGTACGTTACTGGTGATGACGCCGCCCGTATCAAATGTCAGCGACAACGGAATGATGCCACTGCGGCTGATAAGGCCAAGCGATGGACGTAACCCTACAGTACCCGTCACGCTGGAAGGTGCCCGGATGGAACCACTGGTGTCCGACCCCAGAGCGAAAGGAGCAAAGCCTGCAGCAACAGCGGCTGCGGAGCCACTGCTCGAACCGGATGCGTCACGCTTGGTGTTCCGAGGATTGAGGGTCTGCCCACCGAACGAGCTGTACCCAAACCATCCATAAGAGGCGGCGAGCTCAGACATGTTGGCCTTGCCAAGCAAGATCGCTTGCCCATCAATCAGCTTTTTGAGCGCAAAGGCGTCTTGGCTTGGGACAGACGACGCCAAGACGTAGGAACCGCCGGTAGTCGCAATTCCTTGAGTATCAAAATTGTCTTTGGCTATGAAGGGAATCCCTGCCAATGGCGCATTAGCCGCTTTGCGGTTCTTGGCGTGCTCAGCATCCCAAGCCTTGGCTTGGGCTAGAGCTTTCTCGTTGACCGTGATCACAGCGTTAATGTTTTGTCCTTGGCGATTGTTCGCTTGGATGTTGCCAAGATAATGCTGCACCAGCTCTTCTGATGTCAGTTCGCCCTCATCCAGTGCCTGGCGCATTTCGGCAAGGTTCATCCGGTCAATTCCGTCAGTATTGGCAAAGGCGCTCGAGGCGAAGACCGCGAGCGAAAGCACTGTTAGCGTGTAGGTAAAGCGCATTTCAAATGCTCCTATCTCGTGCAGATAATTCTGGGCGCCAATGAACTGCTCACACATTGGCACTCTCCACGGTTAATGGCATACAGCCTGACTCAATTCTAACGCAGGCCAACTAAAAACACCCAGCGCAAGCGACCAGCAACGCGCCCCAGCGCAGTGCACGTCAAATGATTTCGCACAAAAAAGGCGCCTCACGAGGCGCCTTTAATCAACTGATCAAAGCAGTCAACCAAAAACTATTTGATCAACCCATTTTTTTGCAAAAACTCTTTCGCCACGCTCTCTACAGACTCTCGCCCAACATCCACGCGCGAGTTTAGCACAGCAATTGATTTATCATCGAGCTTCGAGGACAGACCATTCAAAAGACCGCTAAGTTCAGGAGACTCTTGCAACAGCTTGGTGCGCACTACCGGGGTCAGCGCGTAACTCGGGAAGAACTGTTTATCGTCCTTGAGCACCACGAACCCAAAGGCGGGAATACGACCATCGGTTGAAAGCACCAGCGCGACGTTTACCTGGCCGTCCTGAAGCGCCTGATAAGTCAAGCCGCCATCCATACGTACCACATTTTTTCGCGGGAATTCAAACTTATAAAGATCTTGCAAGGGGCGCAGCCCGTCTGGCCGGGAGAAAAATTCGGCATTCGAGGCAAATTTGAGATTTTCTCCAGCGTTAACCTTATTGGCGAGATCAGTGATAGATGCAATATCGTCTTTATCTGCCTCAGCTTTGCGCATTGCAAAGGCGTAGGTATTGTTGGCTTGGGAAGGGTTCAGCCAAGTCAATCCCTTCTGCGCATCGAGCTCCTTTACCTTTTCATAGGTTGATGCTGCATCCATCCTGTCTTTGACGCCGTTATAAATAACCAGCGATGTCCCGGTGTATTCCCAGTAGACATCAACCTGGCCATTCTCTTGAGCGGCCCTGAGCACTGAAGATCCGAGATCTGCGCGTTTATCGACGCTATAACCTTTATCGCGCAGCAACTGAGCCGTCATCTCTGCGACAAGTTGCTGTTCGGTAAACTTTTTACCACCAACAACCACGTTAGGCTGTGCTAAGGCGACACTGGCAATGCTACCAAATACGGCAGTGGCGACTACACGCTTAGCAAGATTTCGCAAAAACATACTCACCTCATTTTTATTGTAAGAACCAGCATCTTTAAAGTTACCGCGCAGACAAGCGCAAGCCTTTAGAAACGGTCATCGTTTGAACAAAACCGCACAACAAATCCACGGCAATCGCCAGCAGCGCGGTGGAAACTGCTCCAGCCAGCATCATTCCGAAATCGTTGAGATCGATACCGGTGAAAATGAGCTCACCCAAGCCACCTCCTCCTACGAGAAACGCGAGGGGTGCCGTACCCACATTAATTGCCAGCGCAGTCCGAACGCCGGCGAAAATCACATTCAAAGCATTGGGGATTTCGACCTTCCACAATATCTCCCTTGGGGTCATACCCATCGCCTCAGCGGCCTCGACCAGGTGCTGAGGCACTGCTCGAAGACCCTCATAGGTATTTACTGCCACGGGAAGGAGAGTCGCAACCCAAAGCCCGAAGATGGCAGCTGGACTGCCAACCCCCATCAAACTCATCGCGAGCGCGAGCAAAGCCAGCTTCGGTACCGCTTGCCCGACGTTCAGCACCTGCATCACCACCATCGACCGATTCTGATTCTTCGGTCGGCTCATCCAGATACCCAGTGGAAAAGCAATCGCCATCGCCAGTGCGCCACTGATTGCAACAATCTCAAGATGCTGCACAGACAAGTAGCTGATATCGCCCCAGTAGAATTGAAGCCCATCCCACAATTTCAAGAGAAAGTCAGACATGCTCAATGCCCTACCGGCGTGGTGTTCTCGACCAGCTTGGCCAAGATATCCGATTGATGGACGTAACCCACAAAGCGGCCGTCCTGATCATTACAAACCGCCCAATCCTTGCCTTGCCCGAGCAAAAGAGAAAGCACTTGGCGAAGATCATCACCAGGCTTAACAACCAATGGCGTGTGGCTCGACGTGGTTGATTGACCACCTACTACTTGCATGTGATCACGTGGAGGGACCTTGGTGGCTACATCTGCAGCGCTGATAAGGCGCAGACGCTTCATGATTCTGTCACCACCCATGAAGTCGGCGACAAATTCACTATTCGGCCTTGCGAGGAGATCGTCCGGCGTGCCGAACTGCTCGATTTTCCCCGCATGGAACAGTGCTACGCAATCGGCCATCTTTACTGCTTCATCAATGTCATGACTTACGAACAGGACTGTTTTTCCCACCTGGCGCTGAATACGCATGAACTCATCCTGGATGACTTCGCGGTTGATCGGATCAATAGCACCGAAAGGTTCATCCATCAGCATAACGGGCGGGTCGGCTGCCAAAGCGCGTGCGACACCTACTCGCTGCTGCTGCCCACCCGAAAGCTCGCACGGATAGCGCTTCAGGAAACGGGAGGGTTCAAGTGCAACGACCTCAAGCAATTCAGCTGCACGCTTGCGGCTCTTCACTTTGTCCCAACCGAGCAGGTCAGGAACCACACAAATGTTTTCCTCTACCGTCATATTTGGGAACAGACCCACCTGCTGGATCACGTACCCAATGGAGCGCCGCAATGTGACGGTATCCATCTCCGAGGTATCTTTACCGCCAATTTGAATCTTGCCGGAGGTGAGAGGAATCAAGCGGTTAATCATCTTCAGCGTGGTTGTCTTACCACACCCGGAAGGGCCCAGGAGCACACAAATCTGCCCCTCTTCGACCTTGAACGAGACATCCTCGACAGCGGTGATTGAGCCAAATTGTTTATTCAAATTATCGATCTGGATCACGAGGTGGCTTCCTTCAGTTGGCCAAGGGTCGACTTGCTCAGGCCTTTGGGTGTCAAGATGCGCTGCAGAGCAAAGAGCGCGTAGTCGGCTGCGATGGCGATGACACTGATCACAATTGCGCCCGCCAAGAGCTGGCGACTGTCCGATTGGGCGATACCACGAATGATAAGACTGCCCAAACCACCGGCGCCGATATAAGCGGCGATAGCCGCGATGCCGATATTGATGACAGTAGCAACGCGCACACCCGCCATAATCAGCGGCACCGCAATTGGCAACTCCACTTTGCGCAGACGCTGCCCCGTTGACATGCCCATGCCCCTGGCTGCTTCACGCAGAGCAGGATCAACGTTGGCAATCGCAGTAGTGGTGTTCCTGATGATAGGCAATTGGGAATAGAGAAATAGCGCAATGACCGCAGGCACGACGCCAATACCATGCCCGATCAGGGAAAGTGCCGGGATCATCAAACCAAAGAGAGCAGCAGAAGGAATGGTCATCAGCATGGCTGCAAATGCCAGGACAGCGCGACCGGTGCGAGGGTGCTGGGAAATGGCTATTCCAACGGGCACGCCGGTGAGGATTGCCAGGCCAACAGCCACCAGAACGATTACCAAGTGCTGCCCCAGTAACGTACCGATTAACCCAGCATTTTCGAGTATGAAACTTATAGTTTCCATTGTTGTTATGCCTTCTCCACGTTTTTGTCTTTACCGGAATGCATCTGGGAGAGGATGCCGGTCTTGGCAAAACATTAACGCGAGAGGGCATAAAACCGTGCCCTAAGGTTCGACGAACTCTATCAAATATTCGACATACCCGACACTCAGCACTGGATATCGTGCTACGGGTTTGCGACCTCATGGATCCGCTGTTGTGGACGCCACAGGACTGCGAGGAAGCGCTGCCAACCCGGCACTGAAGGTGCTTAGCTTGCTATTTTATTAGGCCAACCTTAAGCAAGCATAGGTCAAAAGCGCCCAAAAAACGGGATGTTACAAGCACGAAACTTTGCCAACCTCAAGCATGAGCCCCATCAAATTTTCGCCGTTCCTCCCCTGGTGTGCAGCCCCACAGTCGCCGATAGGCACTTCCGAGATGGGACGCAGAGACGAAGCCACAGCTGTAGGCGATTGAAGCTATCGACTGCGAGCTCTCACGCAATAAGCGTCGGGCCTCATGGAGTCGAAGCTCCAGGTAGAATTTTTGTGGCGTCGCGCCGAAATGCTGATGCCACAACCTCTCCAACTGCCTCTGAGAAACGTTGCAGCGCTCCGAGATTTCTTCGATGCTGACAACCTTTTCAAAATTGCTCTCCATGAAGGCAATGGCAGCGGTCAGCCTACGATCATGCACCCCAAAACGCCACTGGATGGACATCCGCTGGTGCTCATCAGGCGCCCTGATGCGGGCATGCAAAAACTGCTCAGCCACATTTGCTGCAAGCTGATTGCCGAAATCTACCGAGATCTGGGCGAGCATCAAGTCGATAGCCGCCGTGCCACCAGCACATGTCCATCGATTACCGTGGTTGATGTACAGCTCACGCGTGACCTCAATTCCCGGGAATTCCTCAGAAAATTGATTGATGGACTCCCAGTGTAGCGTGCACCGCTTTCCCTCGAGCAAGCCTGCACGTGCCAAGATAAACGTTCCTGTACTCAAAGCTCCCACAGTCTTGCCTTGGGAAGCTAGCCGCTGCAGGAAACGAAGCATCTTGGGAGGTTTTTGATTCTCGATGTCAAGGCTTGCAAGGACAAACACCCTGTCGATTTCTGGAGCCTGGTCAATTGGAAGAGTCTGAATCTCGAAATCACTGCTGGACCTGACCATCCCGCCACCTTCAGAGAGAAGGCTCCACTCATAAAGTGTCTTGTCCGCAAGTCGATTGGCCGCCCGCAGTGGCTCACTGGCACCGGCCAAAGCCATCATTGAAAACTGGGGAAGAATAAGTAATCCGATTCGCTTGATTGAAGGATCACGCGAGGACGAATTGTACGCCGTCCAACTTTTCATCTAGGCACCGTTTTTTATTAGTTACGCTTTGGCGCGGCGCTCGCGATGACGCGAGACAAAGCTGTGAAACCGCTCTATGGTAAGCCTTGGAGCGATATTCAGCTAGATTTTTAAGCTTGGGTTTGGCATTGCGAGGAATGGCGGGGAGGATATTGCGATAGTACCGCAGAGCCCGTTTGCACGAGCCCTACGGCCTGGATTCGACTTAGGCGCGCTTACGGATCGCCTCGTCAATGCTTTGAATCATCGAGCTGAAGATTGGACTGTCGACCTGATTCTGCTGACCATGCTGCATACCTGGGATGATCAGAGCAGCTGCGCCTGCATCTGCAGGGTAGATACGGTGCAGGCGCTCAGACTCAGCAGGCATATGAAGAGTGTTGTCGGCGCCATGGATGATGAGGGCTGGCGGGAAGCCCTTGGCCCCTTCAACACGCTGCTCTGGGTTGTAGGCGACATACGACTTGTAGGACTTCGCCGTCACAGTCACGCAGCCAGGCCAACGATCTGCGCCACCAGCCTCGGTGTAACCGCCCAGCTGTTGATCAACGTAAGCCTGGGTTTCAGGATCCAGAGGGTAGTAACCCACTTTGGTCGCCGCGGTACCGGTATCGAACGGTGGAATTGCAGCATCGTCAGGGAGAGCCAGAATCTCGGCATCGGCACCGGCCTTGTCAGCCCGCAGATTCTGCAGGTTACGGATGTTGGTGTAGCTCATGGGCACCCAGAAACGAATCTGTTCAGCGCCTTTTTCGGCCAGCTCTACTACAGCGCCCAGGCTCGCAACAGAACCCATTGCCCAGGATGCTACAACCGGCATTTCACCAAAGTTCTCACGCGCCCATTGAACGGCGCCGATGACTTCGTCCTTCTGATCTTCAAGGCTGACATTGGTAATGACTTGACCGTCTTTGCGCAGCGTGTTGCGAATCTCCTTGTTGGAGAAGAAGCCGGCTACGTCATAGGTCATTACACGATAGCCACGCGCTGCCAGCGCGCGACCAAAAAGCTGACCGTACATGGTGACACCACCGGTGAACCCGGAGTTAAACACCACTGGAGGCAGGGATTTGGCAGCTGCATCCAGAGTTTCCGGCTCAAAGGTGGCGCCCTTGAGGCTCAGAATCTCGCCGCCATAATTAACAGAAAAGGTAATGTCTTTAGTGATGATGTTAGTCATTTTTGTAGCATCTCTATGATGTTAATACGACGGTTATAGATCAAATATCAATTATTTCGAGTTGCCCTTGCAGTAAATGTCGCTCTGACAGACCCGCACTTAAGCAAGCACTCCTTGCAACCTCGTCAACAAAGCTGTACGCCTTGGCGACATCAAACAGATCCTTATACACTTCACCACTATTAGACATACCGACATGGGGTGCATCAGTAGCTTCTAGCAGGATCCGATCACAACCGACCTCACGAACAATCCGCGAAACAAACTTTGCTGTTTCTAGCGGGTCAGTATCCGTGCGATAACCGGGGCCTTTGAACCAAACATTTCCCCGACGCTTTGCTTCTGCCAAGAGTTTCAGATACGCAGGTTCTTCCGCACCGCGCTCACTGTGGCAGCTACCGAGATGGTCAATTACGACCCTGACATTTTCTGGCACTTGCTGCAAAACGCGATGGCCGGTTTCAGCCTCTTTGGCATAGATGTGTACGTGTTGGTTTACACGCAGACGAGCGTAAAGTTCAAGCCAGGCCGCACTGCTAAACTGTCCGCCTACAACGGTGTCTGGTCTCGCATCGTGAAGTACGATACGCACGCCAACAATTTGAGGGTGCGAAAGTCGCTCTACTGTGGCGTACTCAGGATCGGCTTTAATCGTACCGACTAACTTGATCATGCCATAACGCGCTGGATTCTGATCTTGCAGACGCGCCAGTTCGCTAAAGGATGCAAAGACATTTTCCGAATCAGGCAAAATGCTCAAATGAACGTTATTGAGCATCACTGGAGTCACCCCTGACTCAATCAGACGATCAAGATACTCCGTCAGGGGATGAGGAGCCGGCAGTTGATAGGGCAGACCGCCAGACACGCGTTCTAGATCAGCTGAGGTGTAGAAATGGACGTGGCTATCAATACGTTCGTTCGAGGGCTGCATGATTATTGTTTTCCTGCCTTGATGAGAAAACAATAAACCCGCCGCGCCCGCCCTCGCTGCCTGCAAATCGACGTTAAGTATCAGATTTTCGCCATCTCCACCTTTGCGCTAATCGGCCAGGAAAATGAAACCACTCCTGCAAACTGATATTTTTATCACTAAATTCAGCTACTTATACTAAGTCACCCTACCCTACTTTAAAGGCATCACACCTGAAAACCGAGAACAAGAATAACAGTCGATAGCAAATTAGCGTCTTGCCCCTCATCAATGGAGCTCCTCGTGATGGCGGCGGAGCAGCCAGGACACGCCGCCAGTGATCGCCGCCCTTGAGTGACAGCGGCTCGAGCGATGCTACCGCGAGGAACCGCAGCACCCTTCAGCGAAGAATATCAATGCCTCCCATGTACGGCTTGAGCACCTCCGGCACTTGGATGGAGCCGTCCGCCTGCTGATAGTTTTCCAAAACCGCCACCAGGGTACGCCCGACCGCAAGGCCCGAACCGTTCAGCGTATGTACCAGTTCCGGCTTGCCAGTTTCCGGATTGCGCCACCGGGCTTGCATCCGACGCGCCTGGAAATCCCCGCAGTTCGAGCACGAGCTGATCTCACGGTACTTGTTCTGGCTAGGTACCCACACTTCCAGGTCGAAAGTCTTAACCGCGCTGAAGCCCATGTCGCCCGTGCAAAGCACCAGGACTCGATACGGCAGTTCGAGCGCCTGCAATACGCGCTCAGCACAGGCAGTCATTTCGTCCAACGCCTGCATGGATTTCGAAGGCTCGACGACCTGAACCATCTCGACCTTGTCGAACTGGTGCTGACGAATCATGCCGCGCGTGTCGCGACCGGATGCACCGGCCTCACTGCGAAAGCACGGCCCGTGAGCGACGAATTTCTTGGGCAACGCCTTGGCTTCCAGGATTTGACCCGCGACCAGGTTGGTCAGCGGAACCTCGGAAGTCGGGATCAGATAGAAATCAGCCTCCCCTTCCCGAGTGACCTTGAAGAGGTCTGCCTCGAACTTGGGAAGTTGACCCGTGGCCTGCATGGCAGGCGCTTGCACCATGTAGGGAATGTAGGTTTCCTCGTAACCATGATTCGCGGTGTGCAAATTGATCATGAACTGCGCCAGCGCTCGGTGCAGGCGCGCAATCGGCCCGCGGAGCACAGAAAAACGAGCACCGGACAGCTTCGCAGCGGTTTCAAAATCCAGACCGCCGCTTAGCTCACCTAGGGCGACATGATCCTTGATCTCAAAGTCAAACTGACGCGGGGCGCCCCATCGACGTACCTCGACGTTTTCTTCTTCACCGCCACCCACCGGCACACTTGCATCTGGCAGGTTTGGAATCATCAGGGAAATGCTGTCGAGTTCAGCCTGGATGCTATCCAGTTCGGCCTTGCCAGCATCCAACTGCGCCGCCATGCGATCAACGTCTGCCATCAGCGGAGCAACATCTTCCCCCTTGGCTTTTGCCTGCCCAATCGATTTGGAACGAGCATTACGCTCGGCCTGCAGTTGCTCGGTGCGGGTCTGCACAGCTTTGCGGCGCTCCTCCAGCGACTCGATACGCGCCTTATCGAGGTGGTAGCCACGGGTGGCCAACTGATCAGCAATGTCCTGGAGCTGGGCACGTAACTGTTTGGGGTCGAGCATGGGGTTACCTCATTTAAAAAAGCCTTTGGCAGGACGGCTGATAATCGACTAAACGCTTCGATCATCAACCATTGCCTTACACTCACTCACGCCGAAAATATTAGCGCACGGCACGACCGTTAAAACTTAACAGCACTTCTTGCAGGGTGTTGCCTGTCGAAAATTCAAGGTCGCATACGCCACCGCCTCGCGGCTATTCTCATGATAGCCAAGCGCCAGGCGCTCATCTGAACTCGGCAGCGCAATGCAAATACTGGTATGGACTTCGTAGTCACCGGTTGCCTTGGGTATTTTGTTAACATAGTAATGCGCCATGCCTTAACCTCTCTACATCACATAAATAAAAAAGGCTTTCTGAAGTTTCAGAAAGCCAAATCACATAACACGCTGACCGAAGGCGACCAAACCCAAAGACATGCCCGACCTTATAGGCAAGTCTTTAGTCACACGCTCTAGCATCGGTTGCCTTTGCCATAACAGTCCCCTAGTGAATGATCTGACTGAGGAACATGCGTGTCCGCACGTTTTGTGGGTTATCGAAGAAAGCGTCTGGCGTCGCTTGCTCCACGATTTCACCCTTGTCCATGAAGATCACTCGATTGGCGACAGTCCTGGCGAACCCCATTTCGTGGGTCACACAGAGCATGGTCATGCCGTCCTCTGCCAGGCTGACCATGGTGTCGAGCACCTCCTTGACCATTTCCGGATCAAGCGCCGAGGTCGGCTCATCGAACAGCATGATCTTGGGCTTCATGCACAACGCGCGTGCGATCGCCACCCGTTGCTGCTGCCCGCCTGACAGCTGCCCAGGGTACTTGTGTGCCTGGTCCGGGATGCGAACGCGCTCCAGGTAGTGCATGGCAATTTCTTCGGCCTGCCGCCGAGGCATCTTGCGTACCCACATGGGCGCCAGGGTGCAGTTTTCCAGGATCGTCAGGTGCGGGAACAGATTGAAATGCTGAAACACCATGCCGACTTCGCGGCGGATAGCCTCGATCTGTTTCAGGTCATTGGTCAACTCCACCCCATCAACCACGATCTGCCCCTGCTGATGTTCCTCAAGGCTATTGAGGCATCGAATGGTGGTCGATTTGCCCGAGCCGGAAGGCCCGCACAGCACAATTCTCTCGCCCTGCTGGACAGTCAGGTTGATGTTCTTCAAGACATGGAATTGCCCGTACCACTTATTCATGTCGCGGATTTGGATGATGGGCTCGGAGACCACAGACGATTTGATAGCTTGGCTCATGAAAATGCTCCTAACGCTTGTGGCCCGTGTCGAGCTTGCGCTCCAGACTGCGGGAGTAATGGGACATGCCAAAACAGAAGATCCAGAACACCAAGGCGGCAAAAACATAGCCCTCGGTGGCCATCCCCAGCCAGGCGGGGTCAGAGGCGGCCTGCTTGACGCTGTTGAGGAGGTCGAACAGGCCGATGATCACCACCAGGCTGGTGTCCTTGAACAAGGCGATGAACGTGTTGACGATGCCGGGTATCACCAGTTTCAGCGCCTGCGGCAGGATCACCAGCACCATGGCACGCCAGTAACCAAGGCCCATGGCAGCGGCTGCTTCGTACTGGCCCTTGGGGATCGCCTGAAGCCCACCCCGAACCACTTCAGCCACATAGGCCGACTGGAACAGCACCACCCCGATCATGGCGCGCAGCAGCTTGTCGAAGCTCATGCCCTCGGGCAGAAACAGCGGCAACATCACGGAGCTCATGAACAACACGGTGATAAGGGGGACACCACGCCAGAACTCGATGAAGGTCACGCACACGACCTTCACTGCCGGCATATTCGAGCGGCGCCCCAGTGCGAGCAGGATGCCCAAAGGCAATGCGCCTGCGATACCCACTGTGGCAATCACCAGGGTGAGCATCAACCCGCCCCACTGACTGGTCGAAACCGCCAGCAGACCGAAGTAGCCGCCGTGCAGCAGGGTGAAGGCCAGCGCCGGATAGGCAAGCAGGAAACCCACGCCATACACAGCCTTGCGGGGAAAGCACCGGACAAACAGCGGCGCGGCACCCAGGATCGCCGAAGCCACTGTGACATTCACCCGCCAACGTTCGGCCTCGGGGTAATAGCCGTACATGAACTGATCAAAGCGCTGCTGAATGAAGACCCAACACGCTCCAGACTTCGTGCAATCCGCGCGCGTGGTGCCCTCCCAGTTCGCGTCCACCAACGCCCATTGCAGCAGTGGTGGAACGATGAGCCAGATCAGGTAAAGCGCAAGCAAGGTCAGCAGGGCGTTGAGCCAGCTGGAAAACAGGTTGCCGCGCACCCAGGCGATGATACCCACCGTCTTCACGGGAGGCGGCATGTCGGGTTTGAAAACGAAAGCATTCATCCTCGATACCTCACCGTTCGACCAGCGCAATGCGCTTGTTGTAGACGTTCATCAGCAGCGAGATGGAGATGCTGATGGCCAAGTAAACGCTCATCGTGATGGCAATCACCTCGATAGCTTGTCCGGTCTGGTTGAGTACGGTGCCTGCGAACAACGAGACCATCTCGGGATAACCGATACCGGCAGCGAGTGAGGAGTTCTTGGCAAGGTTGAGGTACTGGCTGGTCAATGGGGGAATGATGACGCGTAGCGCCTGCGGGATGATCACCTTGCGCAGGGCCTGGCCTTCCTTCAAACCGAGCGACCGGGCGGCTTCGCTCTGCCCATGGCTGACCGAACAGATTCCTGAGCGGACGATCTCGGCAATGAACGCCGCGGTGTAGATGGTGAGCGCTAGCGTAAGCGCCAGCAGCTCGGGTATCAGTACCCAGCCACCGATGAAGTTGAAGCCTTTGAGTTCAGGCAGTTCCCAATGTAGCGGGCTGCCAAACGCCAGGACAGATGCACCGGGAATGACGACCATAATCGCCAGCCCCACCCAGAACTTGTGAAACGGCTGCCCAGTTTTATCAAATCGCTGATTAGCATGGCGCACCATGAGGATGACCGCGAAGATCGCCACGGCTACCGCAATCACGAACGCCGTGAAGCCCTCGGCAACCGATGCACCCGGCATGTTCAGCCCCCGGTTGCTGATGAAGAACATGCCCTGAATGTTGATGCTGCCACGTGGCCCTGGAAGGGTCAGGAAAACAGCGAAGTACCAGAACAGGATCTGTAGCAGCGGCGGAATATTGCGGAACGTCTCGACATAGACAGCGGCCAGTTTGTTGACCATCCAGTTCGAAGACAACCGCGCGACCCCGATGATGAAGCCCAGGATGGTGGCAAGCACGATGCCGATGAAGGTTACCAGCAGCGTGTTGAGCAACCCGATGACGAACACCCGCGCATAGGTGTTGGACTCGGCGTAGGGGATCAGATGCTGGGCAATGCCAAAGCCGGCACTGCGCTCCAGAAACTCGAAGCCAGATGTAATCCCTCGGTGCTGGAGGTTGGTTTGTGTATTGTGAAACAGATACAGACCGATCGAGCAGACCGCTGCAACGGTCACGATCTGGAAGATCAAGGCGCGAAGCCTTGGATCGCTCAGGGAAATCCTGCGCGTCGTGGGGGCGAGATTTTGCATGATTCAGGCTCTACCAAAACGACTAGAGAACAATTTGCCCAGCAGGGGGTGGGCAAACCTCGCAATCAGCGAACAGGTGGGCCGTACTGGAGCCCACCCTGGTTCCAAAGCGCGTTCAGGCCTCGCTTGATTTTCATGTCGCTGCCCGTCCCCAGGTTGCGATCAAACGATTCGCCATAGTTGCCGACCTGGGACACGATCTTCACCACCCAGTCGTTGGGTAAGTTCAAATCCTTACCCAGGCTACCCTCACTGCCCAACAAACGTGCCACGTCAGGGTTCTTGGTGCTCTTGGCCATCTCGGCGACGTTCTTGGAGGTCACACCGAGCTCTTCGGCGTTCAGCATGGCGATCTGCGTCCAGCGCACCACCGAGTACCACTCTTCATCACCGCGACGAACAGCGGTGGTAAGCGGCTCCTTGGAAATGATCTCTGGAAGGACGGTGTAGTCGTCCGGCACTGCAAGTTTCAGGCGTTGGCCATAGAGCTGCGACTGGTCAGCAGTCAGCACGTCGCAGCGGCCCGACTCCAGCGCCTTGAACGACTCATCGGAGGTGTCGAATGAAATCGGCGTGAACTTGAGGCCGTTGGCGCGGAAGTAGTCCGCCAGGTTGAGTTCGGTGACGGTGCCGGCCTGGATACAGAAGGTTGCCCCATCCAGTTCCTTGGCACTGCTCACACCCAGTTTTTTGTTTACCAGGAACCCTTGGCCGTCGTAGTAGGCAACGCCGGCAAACAAGATGCCCATCGATCCATCACGAGAGGAGGTCCAGGTGGTACTGCGGGAAAGCAGGTCGACCTCACCCGACTGCAAGGCGGTGAAGCGTTCCTTGGCGGTCAGCTGGGTGTATTTGACCTTGTTCGAGTCACCAAAAATGGCGGCAGCAACGGCACGGCACACATCAACATCAAAGCCGTGGAAGTTGCCTTTGGTATCGGTGTAGGAAAAGCCCGGCAGGCCATCGCTGACACCGCATTGGACGAACCCTTTCTTCTTGACGTTATCCAGCGTTGTACCGGCCATGGCACCCATCGACATCATCGAACCCAGCGTCAGTGCTGCGACTGTCAGGCCAACTTTGAAGGTCTTGTTTTCTTTTTTCATGTTATTGCTCTCATGGATTGCAGCACAGACGTTCCACCCGAGCATTGGAACTCGAGCAGGTACTCAACCGACTTTCAGAGGCAGAAAACAACAGACAGGCCATAGCGGCCCGGAGACAACATCAGTGGATAATTGTTAAGTGGCATAGTCTGCCCTCTTTTTATTGTTCAAAAAGCCCCGTTGCCGGGGCGAAATGTGAAGCACCGTCAGACCCACTGAATTACTGAATGTCAGGGTCAGCAATAGAGCGTGCCCAACCGAGGAGTCTCCCCGGTTGAGATCAACCTAGCGCCTGCGGGAAAAGAGAAAAAGCGACTATTTTTGCAATATTACGTAAGCTCAACTTACGAGTGAGGCATCGCGCCACTGCGCTGTTGATTCCTAGGTGAGATCGACGTCGTTTCAGCGGTATTCGGCGGCGTGCTGCTCAAGGCACTCAATGAACACCTTGAGTGCAGGGCTCTTCTTTTCGCCTTTGCGATAGGCGATGGAGATGCTTCGGCGGATTTCCGGCTCCATCCGGCAGATCTTGGTCCCTCGCATGTCGGTGCGCGACCGCAGCCCTGGCAAGATGGCGATCGCGCAGCCCTCGCTGACTAGGGCCTGGGTAACTTCAAATCCCTTGCAGCGAGCGATGATGTTGGGGGTAAAACCTGATCGTTGACAGGCATCGGTCAGCATCCGTGTGTAGGTGGAAGACGCCGTATCCATCACCCAGTGCTCGTGCTCTAGGTCCTTCCAGGTGACCGTTTCCATGCCGGCAAGGCGATGATCGGGCGACATCATGACGTTGAACACGTCTTCAATGAGCGGAGTAATTTCAATGCTCGGGTCGAGCAGGCCAGGCGGCACATTCAGGTCATCGATCAACGCTATGTCCGTTTGCCAGCTGCGCAAAGCGTTCATGCCCTCCTCCGGCTCCATTTCCTCGAACAGCACTTCGAGCCGAGGATAAGCAACGTGGAGCGTCTGGATGGTCTTGGGCATCAATGCTGCCGCCACGGAAGGGAACGCGGAGATCCGCAAGTCGCCGGCCACCACTTTTTTCAGCTCAGCCATATCAGCACGGGCCGCCTCGAGTTCCTCAAAGATCCGGTTGGCGCGCTCCACCAGCTTCTTGCCTGCAATGGTCAGGTCGACGCCGCGCCCGCGTCGTTCAACCAGGTCGATGCCGGCTTCCTGTTCCAGCAACGAAATTTGTTGGGAGACCGCGGATGGCGAAACGTGCATCGCGTCAGCAACAGCAGCCATTGTCTTGCGCACAGAGAGCTCTCGCAGCGCACGTAACTTACTGATATCCATGTTTTTCTCCCGCCAGCACAAGCTCAAAAAAATAGTTAAGTCTTGCTTACGTATTATTGAAATATTATTCGCTTTTTTTGATCTAGGACAGGGTATAGGTTTGAAAAAAACCCCAAGAAAGGTACCGCCGTAATGACCCACTCCTACTTCAACGACAACCTTGCTGAGCGCGATCCGCTGGTCTTCAAGGCTCTCCAGGACGAAAAAAAGCGTCAACAGGGCCAAATCGAGCTGATCGCTTCTGAGAACTCGGTAAGCGCGGCCTCTCTGGAAGCCATCGGTTCGGTCATCACCAACAAGACCGTTGAAGGCTACCCAGGCAAGCGCTTCCACGGAGGCGCAGATTTCGCTGACGTTGTCGAACAAGCCGCAATCGATCGAGCCAAAGAGCTGTTCGGCTGCAATTTCGTGAACGTGCAACCGCACTCGGGCACTCAGGCCAACCAGGCCGTGTTCTTCGCACTGTTGCAGCCAGGCGACACCGTCCTGAGTCTGGACCTGGCCTCGGGCGGCCACCTGAGCCACGGCGCCAAGCCTAACCAGTCGGGTCGTTGGTTCTCGATTGTTTCGTATGGTGTTGATCGCGAAACCGGTCGTATCGATTACGACAACGTTGAAGCACTGGCCCTGGAGCACAAGCCAAAACTCCTCATTGCAGGTGGCTCGTCCTACCCGCGCGAGATCGACTTCCCACGTATGCGTGAGATCGCCGACAAGGTTGGTGCAACCTACCTGGTGGACATGGCTCACTTCGCAGGCCTGGTCGCCGCAGGCGTGCACCCATCACCGATCCCGTACGCTGACATCGTGACCTGCACCACCACCAAGACCCTGCGCGGTGCACGCGGTGGCCTGGTCATGACCAACCGCGAAGACCTGTTCAAAAAGCTTCAACCAGCAGTTTTCCCTGGCGTGCAAGGCAGCGCGCATCTGGCGACCATTGCCGGTAAAGCTGTTTGCCTCGGCGAGGCCCTAAGCGATGAATTCAAGACCTATGGTGCAAACGTCAAAGCTAACGCTCGCTTGCTTGCAGAAGTTCTGCAGAAGCGTGGTGTACGCATCGTCAGCGGTGGCACTGATACTCATGTTGTTCTGGTAGACGTCTCGTCTAAAGAGCTGACCGGCCAGCAGTCGCAAGACGCGCTCTCCGAAATCAACATCACCTCGAACAAGAATCCGATTCCTTTCGACAGCGCCAAGCCCTCGGAGTGGAAAGGCCTGCGCCTGGGCTCCTCGGCGGGCACCACCCGTGGTTTCGGCGCCAAAGAGTTCGAAGTGATCGGCAACTTGATCGCCGATATTTTCGATGCTCAACGCGCCGACGAAGCGACCCGCGCAGCCGTCATCGAAAAGAGCCGTGCAGTGGTTGCCAAACTGGTTGCAGACTTCCCAATCTATGCCTAAGGGGTATGTGGCGGGTGCGTAGATCACCCGCCCGACTTCACGCTGCAGGAAAATAAAAAATGAGCGTTCAACTTCCCAATGATCCAGCGCGCGACGATGTTCTGGCTGGCCGCCCTGCGCTTTGGCTGAACCCGAACCTGAAGGCCAACGGCATCGCCGAACCGTCGCTGCCGGTCCGGGCTGCTCAGGTGAAAGAGGCCGAAGATAACTGGCAAATGCTGGCTCCGCTGCTGGAGATTTGCTTCCCCGAACTGAAAGCATCGAAGGGCCGTATCCAGTCCAAGCTGATCGAAGCAGAAGACCTCCGCGGCGCGCTGGGCTACGGCACCTCGCAGTACGGTCGGGTGTTCGTCAAAGCCGACGGCGATTTGCCTGTTGCAGGCTCCATCAAGGCACGCGGCGGCGTTTACGAAGTCTTCATGCACGCCAAGAAGATGGCTGAAAAACGCGGCATCCTGAATCCAGGCGGCGACATCACCGTCCTGGCTGGGGAGCAGGCACGGGCCCTTTTCAATCAGCATACGATTGCGGTGGGCAGTACCGGCAACTTGGGTTTGAGCGTTGGCATCGCTGCACGTGCATTGGGCTTCCGTGCCGTCGTGCACATGTCGTCAGACGCCAAACAATGGAAGGTTGATCGCCTCACTCGCCTGGGTGTTGAAGTCGTGCAGCACAAGGCCGACTACACCACCGCTGTTGAACATGCTCGCATCGATGCAGAAGCCGACCCCAGCATCTACTTCGTGGATGACGAACGTTCGCAGGTGCTGTTCTTCGGATACAGCGCTGCCGCCAGCGAACTGGCAGCACAGTTGAAAGACCAGGGCGTCACCATCGATGAAGACCACCCCCTGTTCATCTACCTGCCGTGCGGTATCGGCGGCGCACCCGGTGGTGCTGCTTACGGCCTGAAAGCCATTTTCGGCGACGCAGCCCACGCATTCTTCGTCGAGCCAGTGCAGTCACCATGCGCGCTGGTGCACATGATGAGCGGCGCCAAAGAGCTGGTATCGGTCTACGACGTAGGCCTGACCAACCGTACTGAGGCCGATGGCATGGCAGTGGCTCGGATGTCGGAGTTCGTTGCCGACGTGATGAAACCGATGCTGTCCGGTGTGTTTACGGTCGATGACGATGATCTGTTCCGCTGGCTCTGGAAGGCTCAAACCACTCAGGACATTCGTCTTGAACCTTCGGCAACTGCAGGTTTTGCCGGCCCGGCGTTCATCGTCAACAGCAAGCAAGGTCGCACCTATCAAGAAGCTCACGGACTGAGCAATAAACTGGCTCAGGCAACACACGTCGTTTGGACAACGGGTGGCGCTTTCGTTCCTGAAGAACAGTTCCAGGCATTCATGGCGCGCGGAGCCTCGCTGGTCAAATAAGACCTGCGCGGCTTCTGGGGATATGCAATTTCATATCCCCGTCTCGAAATGCAGCGCCAAAGAAAACCAATCACGCCAGTCAATGACGTTGAGGTGATAACTTCATGAACGACCAATTCTTGGCCGACCGTATCGACGGTAAAGGCTTTGCGGCTAATCTCGTCGAAAAATTGACAGATGATGTAAACGAAATTAAAGAGCAGACCGGACTTGTTCCAGGTCTGGCAGTTGTATTGGTGGGTGAAGATCCAGCCAGTGGCGTTTATGTAAGCGCCAAACACCGCCAGACGCTGGCGATTGGCATGCAGTCGTTTGTTCATAAGCTTCCGGTCACTACCACTCAAACCGAGCTCATGTCGCTGCTGGCTGAGTTGAATGCCGCATCGGAAGTTAACGGCATTCTGGTGCAGTTGCCGCTGCCAGCGCACCTTGACACCAACGCGGTCATCAACGCGATAGACCCGAACAAGGATGTCGACGGTTTTCACATCCTCAATGCAGGCCGCCTTGCAACCGGTCAGGACGCCTTGGTGCCCTGTACCCCATTGGGTTGCCTGATGATGCTCAAAGATCGCTTGGGCAGCCTGGCTGGCATGAATGCAGTGGTTGTCGGCAAATCCAACATCGTCGGCAAGCCAATGATGCAACTGCTCATGGCGGAAAACTGCACCGTATCCGTGGCGCACTCCAAGACCCGCGACGTTCCCGCGCTGTGCCGCACCGCCGACATTCTAGTGGTGGCGGTGGGTCGCCCCGAAATGGTCAAGGGGGACTGGATCAAACCAGGGGCAGTGGTGATCGATGTGGGTATCAACCGAATTGAGCGTGATGGTCGCTCGCGCATTGTCGGTGACGTGGCCTTTGACGAAGCCGGCCATGCATCGGCGATTACGCCCGTGCCGGGCGGAGTAGGCCCGATGACCATCGCATGCCTGCTGGCCAACACCGTGACCGCGTTCAAGCGCCAGCACAAGATCGTAACCAATAAAGAAGCTGTTGCCGTCTAAGGTGATTCAACATGACCAATACAAAGAACAATTACGTACTTCGAGTAACATGCCTTTCGATCCGCGGCGTGACTGCTGACATCACTGGTTTCCTGTCCGCTCGCGGCTGCAACATTCGTGATAGCGCGCAGTTCGACGATGAAAGCACCGACCACTATTTCATGCGAATCACTTTCCGCTCGGAAGAAGGTCAGTCGCTGGAGGATCTGCGCAACGCATTCCAACCGCTTGTAGCCAAGTACAAGATGGATTACGAGTTCTTCGATGAGCGTGCCAAACGCAAAGTCATCCTGATGGTGTCTCGCTTCGGTCACTGCCTGAACGACCTGTTGTACCGCTGGGGCATTGGCGCGCTGCCCATCGACATTGTCGGCGTCATCTCCAACCACCTGGACTTCCAGAAAGTAGTCGAGGGTCATGGCATTCCTTACCACCATATCAAGGTGACCAAGGAGAACAAGTCAGAAGCTGAAGCCGCGCAGATGCACATCGTGCGCGAATCCGGCGCAGAGCTGATCGTGCTTGCTCGTTACATGCAGATTCTGTCGGACGAGATGTGCCAGCAGATGTCGGGACGAATCATCAACATTCACCACTCGTTCCTGCCGTCCTTCAAAGGTGGCAGCCCCTACAAGCAAGCCTTCGAGCGCGGCGTTAAGCTGATTGGCGCCACGTCGCACTTCGTCACCGCCGATCTCGATGAAGGCCCGATCATCGAGCAGGACATCGTCCGCATCACCCATGCGCAAAGCGCTGATGACTACGTATCCCTGGGTCGCGATGTGGAAAGCCAAGTGTTGGCCCGTGCGATTCACGCTTATGTCCATGGCCGTGTGTTCATGAACGAGAACAAGACGATCGTGTTCCCGCCATCGCCTGACTCGTACATCTCTGAGTCTATCGGTTGAAATGACCGCGCCTTGCGCTCGTTTCGCCATAGCGCCTACGTGTTTGATCAAAAAGTCGTGTAGGTGACTCGTACCCTCTTGGGCATCAGTCCAAGGGGGTATTCCAACTTTTCTTAATCATCAAGTTGAAGCAACCATGCAAAACCAATAAGGCTTCGGCACTTTATCCATCTCATTTATAGCTGCACAAATAAAGAAAACAAGGTGCGAGGCATAGAAATGCAAGATACAACCTGGCTGTTGGGAGTTCTGTTCTCCTCGATTGCATTGATCATTTTTTTGATCATGAGAGTACGGCTTCACGCCTTCTTGGCGTTGATCATTGCTTGCTTTGTTGTCGGCTTCGGGTCCGGTATGCCGGCCACTCAAATCGTGAAATCTCTGGAAGCCGGGATCGGCGGAACCCTCGGGTTCTTGATCGCCATCATCGGGCTCGGGGGGATCCTGGGCAAAATGCTTGAGGAGTCTGGCGGGGCCGAGCGGCTGGCCAAGACACTGCTTGATAATCTGGGGTCTACCCGAGCCCACTGGGTCATGGCTATCGTGGGTGCGATTGCCGGCATTCCGGTGTTCTTCGAAGTGGGTTTTGTACTGCTCATCCCGCTGGTCTACGTCGTTGCCCGCGAAACGAAAATCAACCTGATGTTCCTGGGGATTCCGCTGGCCATCTCCCTGATGACCATTCACTGCATTCTCCCCCCGCACCCCGCCGCTATGGCTATCACCGGCATGCTGCATGCGGATGTCGGTACCGTGATTCTGTACGGCCTTCTGGTTGGCATTCCGACCATGATCATTGCCGGGCCAATCTGGGTCAGCCTGTTCTGCAGCAAGGCCGCCAGTGACAAACAACAGACCTTCCTGGAATCCCATGGCAAGCATCTGACGGCTGATCGGACACTGCCCGGGATCGGCATTACCCTGCTCACCATCGCGCTGCCGCTCATCCTGATGGTGTTCAAAACTGCGGCGGCCGGGCTGCCCGCGGACTCCCTTGTGCAGCACGTAGCACAGTTTGTAGGCAACCCGCTCACCGCACTGATGATTTCAGTGGCCTTCGCCTATTGGTCACTTGGCTTGCGTCAAGGCCGCACGATGCAGCAACTGCTGGACATCACCCAGCGCAGCTTCCCGGCACTGGCGAACATCATCTTCGTGATCGGTGCCGGCGGCGCGTTCAACGCCGTACTGATAGAGAGCGGCGTCGGCAAGGCCATCTCGAGCATGCTGGCCGGCACCGATATCAACCTGATCATCCTGGCTTGGTTCATCGCCTGGTTGATGCACTTCGCCGTAGGGTCGGCCACGGTCGCCATGGTGAGCGCGGCAAGCATGATCAATCCGATGCTGGCAGCCGATCCCCATCTGAAACCAGAGATCCTGGTGATCGCAATCGGTGCAGGTTCAATTGGCTGGGCGCACGTTACTGACTCGGCGTTCTGGGTAGTGAAAGAGTACTTGAACGTCTCTCTATCGGAGGCGCTGAAGAAATTCACCGGAGGTACTGTCGTTGCCTCCATCGTCGCCCTGCTAGCCACGCTGCTGCTGAACTACGTCGTAGGCTGACTGAAGCTGATCGCCATTGATGGCACCCTTCCCCGACCTATTTGACGCCAAATGGAATGGACGTCAAATAGGTGAGAACGTGTGGATTCAACTCATGCCAACACATCACGTTTATCTCGGCCTAGGTAGCAATGTAGAGCGGGAAATCCACATTGAGATGGCCTTGGAGATGCTACAAGAACACCTCATCTGTCTTCGTCGCTCTCCGGTTTATGAAAGCGTATCGACCGACGCTCGACAGAGCCCGTTCTACAACCTGGTTGTAAGTGGCAGTACCGACCTCTGCTTGGCGGAATTCCATGAGTGGATCAAAGAAATTGAAATCCTTCATGGACGCGCCGGCAGCGCTCACCGCTGCGTTCCGCTTGATATCGATATTCTGCTGTTCGATGACCTAACGGGCATCCATGAAGGAATAGAGCTGCCCAGGGCAGAAATTCTTGACCGGGCATTCGTACTCTATCCGCTGCAGCAGATCGCCCCACACCTCACGCATCCAGGGCTTGGGGTCTCCTTCGCCGAATTGTGGAGCCAGCTGCAGCCTGGCCCGTCGCTGTCGCCTGTGCGTCACTCTTTCGCCGTCAGCTCGTTTCGTCTTGCAATGCAAGCTGGCAACTTTAAACGCCCTGGCGATCGGCGCCAGCTCGCAGCTCATGAAACAGCCCTGTCCTCACCCCATCCGCACTGAATTTCCTGGAGCCCTGCATGCAGCCTTTTCACGTGCATCCTCTCCCCTACTTCGCAGACCCCACCGGCTATTTTTCAGCAATCCGGAGTGCCCCCGGTGCTGTTCTTTTCGACTCAGGGCGCCCTGCGTCCCTACGAGGTCGCTACGACTTGATGAGTGCATGGCCGGTGTGCAACTTTCAACCTTTTCCAGGCGAGCCTGCAGGCGAATTTGCAGAACGTCTACGGTCGGCACTCGCGGGCCTGAAAGGGGACTGGGCCAATGCGGACTTACCCTTCACGGGAGGTCTCATGGGATATCTCAGCTACGATTTTGGCCGCACGTTGCTTGGATTGCTGCCCTCACCCAAGGCCGCAAATCTCCCCATAGCCCGCATCGGCTTGTATACCTGGGCGCTGGTGTCAGATCACGAAGCACGCCAAACTCGACTGATATTTCACCCCGTTGTAAATCAACAGGAACGCCGGCGCATCATTTCGCTGTTTCTGTCGGGCGCAGCAAAGAACGAGGACGCACCATTCATACTCGCCGCCCCATTCGCACCGGCCATCACCTACGACAGTTACCATGATGCGATCTGCTGCATTAAGGATTTCATCGCCGCAGGTGACTGCTACCAGGTAAATTTCACACAGCAATTCTCCACCGACTACATGGGCAGTCCGTGGAGTGCTTACCAGGCGTTGCGCAATCACTGCGCTACCCCATTCGGTGGCTACATCAACCTGGGCGAACATGACGCCATTATGAGCTTTTCCCCCGAGCGCTTCATACAGTGCAACAACGGGCAGGTTGAAACACGGCCTATCAAAGGCACGATGCCCAGAGGCCGGACACACGCTGAAGACCGCGACCATGCAGGCAGGCTCGCAGCCAGCGAAAAGGACAAATCAGAAAACCTGATGATCGTTGACCTTCTGCGCAACGACATTGGCAAGAATTGCATGTTTGGCTCGGTAACCGTCCCCGAGTTGTTCAAAATTGAGTCATATCCAAATGTCCATCATCTGGTCAGCGTCATTCGCGGCCAACTGGCAGATGGCAGAGATCCAATAAACCTGCTGTTCGATGCGTTCCCCGGTGGCTCGATCACGGGCGCACCGAAGAAACGCGCCATGCAGATCATCGATGAACTGGAAACGACCGAACGCAGTATCTACTGCGGGTCTATCTTCTACCTGGACACGTCCGGCAACATGGACAGCTCCATCACGATCCGTACGCTAGTTGCCAGCCATGGGTCGATCAAATGCTGGGGCGGTGGTGGGATAGTGGCCGAATCGACCGCGGGAGACGAGTACCAGGAATCCCTGACGAAAATTCGCAACCTGATGAAATGCCTGGAGCGCGACTTTCTACGGCAGCCGGCCTAACTCGACAGATCGGCAACCGATTCAGTAAACAGGGTACATTCCGGCAGAGTGATGCCCTTCTTGACCGTGACCCCCCCACACACCACAGATTGTGCATGAACAGTGGCCCCCCGCTTCAGGATAGGACTTTTACGTTCCCCTGCCGGGCCGCGAAGAATGCTGACGGCGTTCCAGAGCGTGACGTCGTCTTCGATCACCACACCATCATCGATCACAAGGCCCTGGCCATGGCGGAAGACAACACCTTTGCCGATCTGCGCACCAGGGTGGATATCGATACTCCATACCTGTGCACCCCAATTCTTCAACATCAAAGCATTGTGGTGTTCTCGGTTGAGCCAGAGCATGTGACTGATCCGGTAGAGCTGCAATGCCTGGAAGCCTGCGCATGATGACAACGCGACATAGTGATCGACACAGGAAGGGTCATCCTTCACGAAGCGATCGATATCTGCAGCAGATTGTATGGTTATTGCCGGCTCAGAGCGGAGTAGCGCGGCAAGCCAAGCCTCAAGCTTGTCACCGCCCAAATGCCTCAAGCTGAGGCCAAGGTTGGCCGCCAAAGCGGCTTCCAAGGAGTCATGTTCAAGCACGCGATACTCCACGTTCCATCGCAGAACAGGATTCCATCCTGCAAACTGCTCAGCCTGCTGCCTGAGGGTGCGCCATACCTTGCTCATGATGTCTCATGCTTATGAAGAAGTAAGCGCATGATGGTTTAAAGCTTGATCATGTTCCAGAAAATTATAGGTGTTTTTCCCTAACGCAATACTTAAGTAAAAATCAACAAACCCGCCATTACGATCCGCCAATGATATAAAAATAAAATCAAATTAAACTGCAAAACCTTGGCCAAAGAGACCTGCGCCGGCCTAACCAACGCAGGTTCCAAGACTATGTCCGATAGAATCTCAGTGCCCCAGCGATACCGCTACCCGCGGTGCACTGACACGCGGACCCGCCAGCAGTGAAAGAGCCGCCAGGATGGCAGGAATCCCCAAAACCGCGAATATCAAATTCATCGGCATTCCGAGGCTGAGCAGCGCGCCTCCCATCATCGAGCCAGCGATACCGCCGAACCGCCCCATGCCGAGCATCCAACTAACACCCGTTGCTCGAAATGCCGTTGGGTATAGCCCAGGTGCATAGGCATTAAGGCCTGTCTGCGCGCCATTGATACAGAAGCCAGCGAGCAAGACCAGAACACCCAGCAAGGAACTGTCAACCGCCAGCAAGCCGATGGCGAATACGCACACAGCACCGCCTGCATATGCAGTTGCAATCACTTTGCGCGCGCTCACTCGGTCCATGGTATAGCCGACGAGAAGTATGCCCGCCAAACCACCGACCTGGAACAGGGCGGTGATGATAGCCGCCCGCTCGATAGGTAAGCCGGCATCTTTTATCAGAGTCGGCAGCCAGCCGGTAAGTAGATAGATCACCAGCAAACCCATGAAGTAAGTAGCCCAGAGGCTGAGCGTAATTCGGCGATAGCTGGGCCCAAAGAGACCTGCAATCCGGCCTTGGGCTTGCTCTGCCGGACTCCCGCCGTTGATTGCAAACTGGCAAGCGTCATCGAACTGTCCACCCAATGGGCGCAGAGCCTTTGCAATGCGAGCGCTTGGCAGACCTTTACTTACCATAAACTCGACAGACTCGGGCAGACCACGCCAGAGCAAAGGCAGCATCAGCAGAGGCAACACCCCTCCTAGAATCAACAGTGAGGTCCAGCCCCAGTGCGGCAGCATCCACGCGGAAACGAATCCCCCCATGGCTGACCCCAAGCCAAACCCCATGAACATCAGCGTAACAAGCGAGCCACGCAGCCGAGCCGGAATGAACTCCGAAAGCAACGTGGTGCAGTTCGGCATGGCTGCACCGAGCCCGAGACCTGTGAGGAAGCGCAAGACGGCCAGTTGCGTCGGGGTTTGAGCGAAACCACTGAGCAGGCTGAATGTCCCGAATGTGATGACCGAAGCGAGCAGAACCCGACGGCGTCCGATCTTATCGGACCAAGGCCCCGAGACCAGCGCCCCCACTGCGAGCCCTACCATCGCGGCGGCCATAATGGGACCGAATGCGGTTTTACTAATGCCCCACTCTTGCAGGATGGCAGGTGCGATGAAGCCCATGATCGCTGCATCGAAGCCGTCTAATGTGACGATGCAGAAACAGAGAAAAAGGATACCCCATTGATAGCGGGTCATCGGCCGTGAATCGATCCATTCACGAATGTTCACGATAGGCATTGTCATGGTGCTGATCTCGATTGTTGTTATGGATAATGCAGTCAGAAACGCAAGGTTGGGCGCACGCTGACGAAATGAACGCTCTTGCCGCCGGCTTCCTGCAGCGCATTGCCCGCAGCCAGATATTCCCAGTCGAAGTCAACCGTGAGGTTTCGGGTCGCCAACCAACGTACGTTGGTCTTGTAGATCGTCCCCACATGGCGACTTTCGGTATTGGTCGTACCCGGGGCCAACCCCATACCAGTGAAGTACACACCGTCTTCGGCCTGCTGTTTCCAGACGCCAAATATGGCGGGTTCGATCCGTAAGCTGGGCAACGGAGAGAATGCGACCTGGGGCCCCACCACGATCAAGTTGGACAAGGTGGTAATCCCTGCCTCACCGTAGTAGCCATTTTTTCCGTAGAGGGGGTCGAAAGTGCCCACTCGGTTGTCGCCGCGCCGGCTGTCACCACTGGCAACATCGGTTCGAAGGCCAATCCGCGGCTGCCAGGGAGCATCAAAGGTGTAGCCACTGGTACCAGCAACTGCCCATGCGCGGATATTGGCATCATCGAGATGGCCGAACTGCCCCGCTACATCCCAGGTCCAGTCAAAACCTGCAGCCTTACCGAAAATGCGCGTACCCGTGGTGTAGCGAACCTCATCCCCGCTGACACCGGCCAAGCTGCGATTCTTGGTTTCCAGATCCAACGCGTAAACGTCGAGGTTCCAGGGTTTGCTGAAGTTGAACGTGCTATACAGGCCAGCAAAGAAAATATCGTCGCTCGATTCATCATCGAAAGACTTCAAACCATATGCCACGGGCCGCATGGCGAACGCGTCAACTTTGTACCCGCCAGGTGTCTTGAGCATGAGCCTGACACCGTCAAGATTGAAGCGAAGATTCGGTGCATCGCGATCGCTGATGAAAACTTGACTGCCGTAGACCATCTCCTGCCGACCGACTCGCGTGGTCAACTTGTAACCTGTTGGCAGTTGCAGATTCCAGTCCACAAACAGTTGTTGGAACTCGGTATCACTCTGGTCATTCGGTGAATAAAATGCCTTGCGCCAAGACTTCGTGTCCTGGAGTTGAGCGAAAATCCGAAACTGATCGTCCAGCAAGTGCACATCGGCATGCACCTGAAGCCGCTGCTGTAGGTAACTGTTGGAGTCACGCCCACGCAAACCGAAGAAAGGTTCCTGGTGACTGTCTGCGCGATAACGCATTTCACCACCAAACGTAACCCAATTGCTCTCTCCAAAAGGGACATAGCGAAGCGCGTCCAATGGGTCGGTACGTTTTGCTGGATCCCTCAGAAAGCTGTAGTCCTCAGCCCAGCGTGCAATGCCCGGCCGCAGTGGTCTCGCATTCTGCACATCAGGCGGAGCCAGTACATCATCGGCATACACGGTGGCGCTAGCACACAGCAAGGCACAAGCGCCAACCACGAGCTTAAGCGCGGTTATTGTATTTTTCATAAATGCCCATCTTTGTTTTTATTGTCGGGTACAACTGAAAAGGCCGGCGGACCGGCCTGTCGTTACAGGTCCAAAATCAGGCGTGGTGATTTGGCCCTGGAGCAACATGGTGTGAACTGATCATTCGCAGCCCGCTGGGCATCGGTAAGGAAGCTGTCACGGTGTTCGGGAATGCCGTCCAGTACGCGCGTCACGCAGGTGCCACACACGCCCTGCTCGCAAGACACGGGGACATCAATCCCGGCGTCATACAAGACATCGATAATGGTTTGGTCTGCCTCCACGCGCATGACCTCACCTGAACTGGCAATTTCGATCTCGAATGCCTCGCCTGGCGCACTCACTTCTGCGCTCGCACTGAAGTACTCGCGGTGCAGCAGTTCGTCCGGCCAGCCTTCAGCTCGACCGCTGGACAAAACGTACTCCATATATCCGCCCGGTCCACAGACATACAGATGAGTGCCTGCCGCGGGGTTGGCGAGAACGGTGCGGGCATTTAGTGGCACTTCATCGTCGAAGTGCACATGTACACGATCCGCGAAGGGGCTGCTCTGCAGGCGGACCAAGAACGCAGCACGATCTCTGCTACGTACAGAGTAATGGAGTGTGAACGAGGCACCTGCATGGCTGAGTCTCTCGGCCATGCAGAGGATCGGCGTGATACCAATGCCGCCGGCGAACAGCAGCGAATGTTCTGCACTGGCATCCAGTTCAAAAAGGTTACGAGGCGCGCTTATCGAAAGTCGCTGCCCCTCCTGAACTGCCTCATGCATCTGCTGGGAACCGCCGCGGGAAGTCGGCTCCTTGAGGACAGCAATTTGATAGCAATGGGTTTCCGACGCGCTGTTGCAGAGCGAGTATTGGCGGGTCAATCCACCAGCCAAGTGGACGTCAATATGCGCACCCGCACTGAAAGCAGGCAGTGGCTGACCATCTTCACGGGCCAGTTCGAAGCTGCAGATTCCTTCGGCTTCGAGCTGCTTCTTCGCCACGATGACTTCAATCATGTTCGGCTCCCCGCGATCAGGCCGATTGCACGGGAATGCCGGACTCCAACTGCGACAGGCGCAGCAGGGTACGACGGCACATGATACCTGGACGGTCCGGGGCGAAGCTCAGTTCCTCAACCGCCCCTGGTTCCTTGTCGAGCAACTCCTGAATCCAGGTCAGCGCTTCAACGTCTTCCAGATAAGCGGCACGGTGACTGTCCAAAACATACTGGTCAATTTCCGCATCCTCATGATGGAAATCACGGCTGTTGAACCACCAGTAGTGCAGCGTGTTCTGGCTCTCAGGAGTAAAGGCGTGAGTGATGTTCACCAGGTATTCCTGTGCTTCACCATCCCGCGGCTCAAGGTTCACAATCTTGGCGTGTGCAATGTGAATCGCTGGCGACTCGAAGCGAGCATCCGAAAATCTGTCGACTGCACGCCCTTCAAGCTTCATCGGTACGGCATAGACAGGGGGTGGCGGTGAGTTTTTCAATGCCCGCAGAATGATCACGCGATCACCGTCCTGACGCACATCCAGATCAGAGCGAACGTATGCTGGAGTACCGATACCCGTCTTGGCGTGCAGGATCGAGAAGTGGGTCTGGTCCAGCAGGTTTTCATGCATGGCCACGTAATTGCTACGGAACTGGAACTCGCCACCCAGCGTTTTCCATTTCGGGTCGGCCAACCAATGAGTGTCCGGAATCAAGTCCGTGTTCGCTTTTTCCCGGTCTCCCATCCACACCCAGATGAAAGGCCCGCGCTCAGCCACCGGGTAACTGGCAACACATGCATGACTCGGCGGGTTGGCTAAAGCAGGCATACCGACACACTGGCCACTTGGGGCGTAGACCATGCCGTGATAGCCACAAATCACGTCGTCGCCTTCAAGGCGGCCTTTGCTCAAAGGGAAAGACCGGTGAACGCAGCGATTATTGAGAATGACCGGGGCGCCCGCTTCAGTGCGGTACATGACCACAGAGATGTCCAACAGGCGACGTTCAAGCAAGGTCCGCCCAACCTCGCTGCTCAGCGCAGCGACGTACCAGGCATTCTTGATGAGAGGGGTCCGATGGTCCGCCATCGCCTGGTTGCGCTGACGGGCAGGCCGAGGGGTAGTTTGCAGCATGGGCTAATCTCCCGTTTTTGTTATATGAGCCGGTGGTGACTCGTGAGGGATACGTTATCGATAGCCTTGGCCGCTGTCGTGGCGGTTGCCTTTATAGCTTCATCGGTTCTCCTTATCGGTAGTGACTGGTCGGAACAGGGCGAAACGCTCATGGCACGCGGGCGAGGCCGCTAAAATAGCGGTATCGCCCTATGATCCACCGCTCGGAGCAGGCTGGTAGAACAGTTATGGGGTGGTGTAGTTTGAAATCGCCGGAACATTGGCAGTTCGTTGTTCTGGCAATACTTACTACAAGACTGGAGGTTCAATGAGTTCGATTAATCGAGGTGTCGTCTACGCAGGCCCCGGGCAAGTTGAAGTTCGCAATATCGACTACCCAAAACTTCAAGACCCGCGCGGCAAGAAGATCGAGCATGGTGTAATCCTCAAGGTAGTTTCGACGAACATTTGCGGCTCTGACCAGCACATGGTTCGCGGCCGCACCACTGCCCAGATTGGCTTGGTCCTTGGCCACGAAATTACCGGCGAAGTCATTGAAAAGGGTCGCGACGTCGAGCACCTGCAGATTGGCGATCTGGTCTCTGTGCCGTTCAACGTCGCCTGCGGACGCTGCCGTTCCTGCAAAGAAATGCATACCGGGGTCTGTCTCACTGTCAACCCGGCACGCGCAGGCGGTGCCTATGGCTACGTCGACATGGGCGACTGGACCGGCGGCCAGGCTGAATATGTGCTGGTACCGTACGCCGACTTCAACCTGCTGAAACTGCCCAACCGCGACAAGGCCATGGAGAAGATCCGTGACCTGACCTGCCTGTCCGATATTCTGCCCACCGGCTACCACGGTGCAGTGACCGCCGGCGTGGGGCCGGGCAGCACCGTTTACGTTGCGGGGGCCGGCCCGGTCGGTTTGGCCGCCGCAGCCTCGGCACGCCTGCTGGGGGCCGCCTGCGTCATCGTCGGCGACCTCAATCCGGCCCGCCTGGCTCACGCCAAGGCACAAGGCTTCGAAGTGGTTGACCTGTCCAAAGACACCCCACTGCACGAGCAGATCATCGACATTCTTGGTGAGCCTGAAGTGGACTGCGCCGTCGACGCCGTCGGCTTCGAGGCCCGCGGCCATGGCCATGAAGGCGCCAAACACGAGGCACCGGCCACCGTACTCAACTCTCTGATGCAGGTGACCCGTGTCGCTGGCAAGATCGGTATCCCAGGCCTGTATGTAACCGAGGATCCAGGAGCGACGGATGCTGCGGCCAAGATCGGCTCTCTGAGCATCCGCTTTGGCCTCGGCTGGGCCAAGTCACACAGTTTCCACACCGGCCAGACACCGGTGATGAAGTACAACCGGGCACTGATGCAGGCAATCATGTGGGACCGCATCAACATTGCCGAAATCGTAGGGGTGCAGGTGATCGGCCTGGATCAAGCGCCTGCGGGTTATGGGGAGTTCGACGCCGGCGTACCCAAGAAATTCGTCATTGATCCACACCGCAGCTTCTCCTGACGCCTTCGACAGGGCCCGCAGATCCAACGCGAGCCCTGTCGCATACCACTGAATCCGCTGCGGCTCCAGTACAAATGAAAAGGCCCGGCAATTTCCTGCCGGGCCTTTCAGTTGAATCTACAGCAGAGCTAGGCAACCGCGTCGATCACCACCACACCATCGAAAAGCACGCGGGCGGTTCGCACCAGACCACAGGCCAAGCTCGCGCCTTCCCGCCGGATCTGCACAGTAAACTCTCCGCTGGGGTGCTCGACGGAAAGCCGCTGGACGGCGTCATCCGTTACCTTCGCCAAAGGATGCACCACAGTACCGGGAAGCAAGCAGGCACTCGCCACGCTGACAGCGCCGAAGACCCCAATCGAGGCGTGGCAACGGTGCGGAATGAAGGATCGAGTATTGATGGCACCATTCGAAAGCGGTGCACTGACAAGTGTCATCTTGGGAACATTACGCTGGGCAACGTTACCAAGGTTCATCATCGGTCCAACCTGCAATCGAATGGCTTCCAAACGCGCCTTCAGCTCCAGGTCACCGTCCAGCTCAGCGCACGACTCCAAGCCAGTTCGCTCGAGATCTGCAGCACGGATCAATACAACCGGCATGCCATTGTCGATGCAGGTCACCGGCACCCCCTGGACCATGTCCTGGGCATTGCCAGTGGGCAGCAGCGCGCCGCAACTAGAGCCGGCGACATCTTCGAACTCAATGACGATCGGTGCAGCCCCACCCGGCACGCCATCGATGCGCGTCTCACCTTCATACTCCACCCGCCCCTGCTGGGTCGGTACCTTGGCAACTGCGATCTGGCCGGTGTTCTCCATGAAAATCCGCACCGTCGTGGAGTTTCCAGTGATCGGCACCATGCCACGCTCCAGAGCAAAAGGCCCGACGCCCGCAAGGATGTTCCCGCAGTTCTGGCCGTAATCGACCCGGGCCTCATCGACCAGAACTTGCGCAAACAAATAGTCGATATCTGCATCACTGCGTTGCGAGCGACGAATGATGGCAACCTTGCTAGTGAGCGAGTCTCCTCCGCCGATGCCATTGATCTGGCGCGAATCCGGTGATCCCATTGCAGCAAGCAAAAGACGATCGCGCTTGTCTGGCTCGGCAGGCAGGTCACCCGCTTCGAAGTAAGCACCTTTGCTGGTGCCACCGCGCATCAGAAGGCAAGGGATCCGCACTTGAGCCATATCAGACCTCCAGCTCGCTTACATGATCGACATAACGAAGACCGCGCTCGGCGAGGCGTGGACGCATGTTGTAGATGTCCAGCCCGAGCTCACCATTGGCAAGCCGCTCACGCTTGGCAAGCTCGTTGCCCTCACGCTCAGTCGCCTCGTGCAGAACTTGACGCGCTTCCTCACGACGCACAACAACCACGCCGTCGTCATCCGCGATCACAACATCGCCCGGGTAGACCAATTGCCCGGCACAGACTACAGGGATGTTAACTGACCCCAGTGTTTCCTTGACCGTGCCTTGAGCGCTCAGCCCTTCGGACCAGACCGGGAACTCCATCTCACGCAACGTCTTGCTATCGCGCACGCTGGCAGCGATTACAAGGCCACGCACACCGCGCGCCTGGAGCGATGTCGCGAGCAAGTCGCCGAAATAGCCATCGTGGCAAGGAGAGCTCGGAGCAACGACCAAGATGTCACCTGGCTGGCACTGCTCAACAGCCACATGGAACATCCAGTTATCACCTGGCGCTACCAGCACTGTGACTGCACTTCCGGCAATACCGCGCCCTTCCTGAATAGGCCGTACATTCTGCGCCAGCAGACCTTTGCGGCCTTGAGCTTCATGTACAGTCGCCACGCCAAGAGGTGCCAGTGCATCAATCACTGACTGGTCCGCACGTGCGATGTGGCGCACGACTACGCCAGTTTTACCAATCAATTTATTCATGTGCCCTCCACGCGCAATCAGGCAAGATTTTCAGTCACGCGAGGGAAGATGCTTTGGTAACCCTCGCCATAAATGATGTCTCGTTTGGCAGTGATGCCGATGTTGCGTTTGGCTTGCACGCCGCGCTGCAGCGCTACGCGCGTGTAGTACTCCCACAAGTGCTCCTGCCCGGCCATGCACTGGATCGCGGCGTACTTTTTGTCCCACACGCTGGTGATGTCCAGCAACACATCTGGCCGCCACTCACACTGCTCAGGCTGGTGCGGCTCGAACGCATAGACCGGGGGCGCCCCAACGATTTTCTCGCCCGGATGATAGCCCTCTGCCTGGGCGATGATCCGCGCCTCCTGGGTCAGGTTCATAGCGAGAGGATGATCGTAGTTGTAAGGGTCTTTCAGCGAGTGGCTAAGCACGAACTCAGGCTGAACCCGACGGAACACATCTGCCAGTTGGTACAAGTCTTCAGTCCCCGCTCGCAACGGGTAATCGCCCATATCGAAGAATTCAACAGTAGCGCCGAGAATGTCTGCTGCCTGCTGAGCCTCTTCCCGGCGAGCAGCCTTGACCTTCTCTTCGGTCATGTCGCTGCCTTTGCGCCACAGCTTGGCGGATTCACCGCGCTCGCCAAAGCTCAAACACACCACATGCACTGCGTAACCCTGGGCTGCGTGCAGTGCAATAGCGCCGCCTGCGCGCCAGACAAAATCGGCAGAGTGCGCGCTGACTACCAAAGCGCTTTTTTGAACAGTTGTCATATTGTTTACTCTTCTGTGAGGACTAGCTGCTGGCTTTGGCTGCAACGGAATACAGCACCTGCTGGTTACGGCTTTTCATGAAGGTTTCAAGTGGCTCACCGCGCATAGCGGCGTACACGACCAGGTTAGGAACCCCCAACACGGCGGCCAATTTCTCCAGCACAAAGAAAATCACGCCATGGTGGATCAATCCGCGCCAGTCCCGCCGACGGATGAGATCGCACGCCTGTTCAGTCAGCTCGGCTTCAGCGAACAGGGTCTCTGGCTCGCTGAGGAAACGCGCCCTGAAATCAGGCTCGATCAAGCGGCGAAGAAACTTGTTGAGTGCATAGCCTTGTGCACTGCGCTCAAGGGTGTAGGGATACGTGCCGGGCAACGCATCAATGCCAGCCACTTGATGATTGATATGCACCAAGTGCTCCTCAACCTGTTTAGGCGAGAGCGGCTCAGCTTGGTTCTCCAACAGCAAAGTCGCGATGCCAGTCATGGAAGGCAGGTAGTAATCGCGGTGCAGTTGCTTCACGTTGCCCGACAAAGCACCGCGCATGATCAGCCAGGTGATCACTTCCGCACCTTCCATGCCGCCAAGCGTTGCGTATTCGGCCTGCGTGATACGGGTCAGCGCCACTGGGTCATTGACCAACATATCCAGGAACTGGGCATCCCATTCTGGATTGTTGAAACCACAGCGCTCTCCGTGCACCTGGTGCGAAACACCACCCGTAGCTACGATGGCGACCTTCAAGTCCTCGGGGTAACTTTCAATTGCACGCCGCAGAGCTTGACCCAGCTTGTAGCAGCGCAGTGCACTCGGCACCGGGAACTGCAGCACACCGACCTGAAGCGGTACGATCTGCACTGGCCAGCCATCGTGATGAGGCAGCAAAGCTGACATGGGTGAAAAGAACCCATGATCCAGCGGCTTGTCACGGAAAAAGCCCATATCGAACTCATCCGCCATCAAGCTTCTGCCAATGTGCCTGGACAGAGCGGCGTGTCCGCCTACCGCCGGCAGGTCCCGGGGATTGCCACCTTCGTCCGCAACGCCATAGCGATCATCAACGCCTAAAGTAAATGCACCGTAGTGGTCGAAGAAGAAGGATGTGATGTGGTCATTGAAGATGTAGAACAGGACATCAGGCTTCTTGGTCTCAAGCCATACCTTGATCGGCTCGAAGCTCTCAAATATCGGCGCCCACGCGGCTTCTTCCTGCTTATCGTGATCGACTGCAAAGCCGATGGTTGGGGTGTGGGAGACTGCAAGCCCCCCTATTATTCTGGCCATACGCATTCCTGAGTCAGCGGTGCTGGGGTGCGTAGACTGTATGACGTATCGCCGCAGCGCGGGGGGCGGAAATTTTTAGAAGGGCATCGGTTTTGTTTATGGCTTCTGCTGTTTGAGCGCTTCGATCATTGCTGCAACAGCGGGAGGATGTAACGCCTCCACCCGGGTGATGATCCCAATTTGACGGTTGGTTTCGGGAAGCTGAACATCTAGAGCGGTCAACTCACCGTTTGCCAGGTCCATCTCAAACTGGTGATACGAGACGATCGCCAGCCAATCCGTGGTGGCCAAGAGCCCCCGGATTACGGCCATATCACCGGATTCGACTCTAGCCAAGGGTGCCGGAATTGAGTGCTGCGCAAAACTTCTGTCAATCATCGTTCGCGCAGGGCTTGGTGCTCGCGGCAGTATCCATTGCGCAGCAGACAGGGCTTGAAGCGGAATTTTTTTTCCAACCAGCGGGTGATTCGCCCGCGCGATGATCAACAGCCGCTCTTCGAACAAGGTTTCGTTGAGCAAACCCCTGCCATCATCTAGCCGTAAGGCTCCAAACACTAGATCTAGATCGCCGTTGCGTAGATCTGCTTCAAGCTGTTCATAGTTTGCTTCGAAGGTCTCTATCTGGACATTTGGATGGGCGGTGAGCAGTTGAATGATTGCCTGAGGAATGATGCGGGTTCGCCCAAGCGGCAGAGCCCCGATCCTGACCTTCCCTTTTACTTCGCCGGCCAACGCAGACAGGTCCTGAGCGATGTGATGGAGCTCATTAATGGATTTTTTAATGACTGGCAAAATCGCGAGAGCGATCTCGGTTGGTTGCACTCCGCGGCCATGGCGATCAAACAATTTCACATCCGTTCCCGCCTCCATTGCCTTTATCGCACTGCTGATTGCAGGCTGGGTCACCGCCATCTCGCTGGCGACCTTACCCATGTTGCGCATGCGGCATAATTTTATAAAGGCGATCAGACGTCGGGCATTCAGCAAGTACAACTGCTCATGCACGGTGACGGGGGGCTGCCCTAGAAGCGTTGGCAAAACGGCAAGTTCGGCCAGAATTCGCCTGGCGCGTGCCAGAACGCACTGTCCTTCGGCAGTTATTTTCCAACCACCGTGGACACGTTCGAACATGCTTACCCCCAGCTGTGCTTCCAGTTCGCCAATCCCATCGTGCACCACAGAAGGCGAGCGGAGCATCTTGCGAGCAGCCTTGGTCAGGGTTCGATGATCAGCCACCCTGACGAGGGTACGCAAATGCATGAGATTGGGCAGATCCTTCATATTTAGAACAGCCATGTACGCACTCTATCGATAGCGGCGCGACAGCTACGCGCCGAAAACCTTGAATCCTGTCAGCGTATCGTATTTCCACGCCAAACCGCTCCCTTCCCTCTCAAGACCGACGTCGCGAAGAACTGCTTGTAACAGTGCACCACGACTCACAGGGCCACCACCACTGCCCAAGGGTGATGCACCATTGAGGCCTGACCACTCGTTGCTCAAGCTGCTGGCACTCCGTTGCCACTGCCGTTGCGATGGAGATAGCTCAAAAAAAGCTTAAACAGTTTGAACCATTCGCGATTGGGTGCTAGAAAATACAGACAAAAAGGATTCATCGTTCATTTTCCAGCCAATCGCATCGAGATTTCTGGGAAAATTAGTCGAATGAACCATCAGGATGATTGAAATGAACAATAATAAAAAACAACACGTTGGCGCCGGCCTTGTTGCCTTTGTGGGTACTTACGGTGCAGAGCCAAACGCCAAAGGCGGTGGCATTTTTGTAGTCCGGGTGGAGGACGACGGTGCGACGCTTACCGTTACCAGCCGGGTTCGGCAGCCAGTGGAAGCAGGCTATTTAGCCTATGCGCCCGAGACTCATACCCTGTATGCGGTGGACGAACGTAAAACCGACGGCCGTGGGCCGGTTAATCCCCCAGGCGGCGTTCACGCGCTACGCGTGAATCCTGCAGATGGCTCGCTAATCCCGCTGAATTGGCTGCCCGCACCAGGCCCCCGGCCGACATTTCTAGCCCACAGTGCAGAGCAAAACTTACTGGTGAGCGCTCATCATGGCGACTTCCAGCATGTTGAACGCGTAATCAAAGACGCGCATGGGAAATGGGTGTCCGAGTTTGCCTATGACGACTCCACCGTAGTGGTGTTTGACCTTGAAAAGGACGGCAGACTCAGCTCTATCCAGGACGTTCTCGTCCTCAGCGGCCATGGCGTTGACCCCAATAACTCCCCCCAAATGAATGGCCATGCACAGGCCAGCCCCCATGCGCATTGTGCGGTGATTGATCCGACAGGAAAGTGGCTCCTCGTTGCCGATAAGGGAACGGACCGCGTGTTCGTGTATACCTTGGAAACGCACCCGAAACTCGTATCCACTTGCCAATTTCCCGAACAGACAGCACCACGGCACATTGCTTTCAGCACCAGGACGCGTGCCTACATGACGCTGGAACTATCGTCAGAAGTAGTCACGCTGGAATTCCATCCCGACACCGGCCAATTGCAAATCCTGGCGCGCACTTCATCTATCGATCACGCCTTCAAGGGTCATAACGAACCTGCGGAGATCCGCGTACACCCTAACGGGCGCTTCGTTTACGTGAATAACCGTGGCGAGGATTCACTGGCTTGGTTTGAAGTAAAAGCCGATGGAACGCTCAAACGCCTCGGAGCAGTACAGCTGGCCAAATCTCTCCATCCTGGCGTCGCGGCACGTAGCTTTACCTTCGCACCACAGGGAACCTTCATGCTGGTGGCAGATCGGCCGGCAGGACTGCTTCGTGCTTATCAAGTCGACCCCGACGACGGTAGCCTGCGTGCGTGTGGTCAGGTCAGCATTCCTGAACCCGCCTTTGTAGCCTTCGCCCTTCTCTAGACACGCCAGGCACCAGAACTAAACGGATTGAGGTCAGGCACTGCCTGCGCCAAGTGGCGTCCTGTACTTGGTAAAAAGCAAAGTTGCACACCATCATTACTCAATTACAAAAACAACAAGGAAGTTGAGAGATGCGCACCAGCCAAATGATTTCCATTGGAACGTTATTGATTAGCAGTTGCTCATGGGCAGGTCCCTCAAAGCCAAACCCGAATGAAACAGCTCAATCCCAAGCGCCGGGATTGATTGAGGGACAATCACTCAATGCGTCAATCACTCAATATTTTATACAAGACGATGCCAAACGTAATACGTTCTACCCTGTACCCAAGGAAGGCGGCCGCTACATCGAACACCAAGATAAAACACAGGGTTGGTTGCAGGGCAACATCATCAATTACACCTCAGGTTATACTCAGGGAGACGTGGGCTTTGCATTCGAAGTGGCTGGTTACAACGAAATCGCTTTATCCCGTGGGCACGGTACATTGGCGGGAGGTGGCGATCGGACCCTAAGGGACTCGGAAGGAGATGCTGTTGGACAATGGAGCAAATTAGGGCTTGCCAACCTGAAACTGCGGGCGAGCAACACTGTTCTTACATTAGGCCGCCAGAACATGGCGACGCCTCAAGTGGCGACAAATTCATCCACACGTGCACTACCTTCAAGCTTCAGCGGGCTCAGCCTGCGCAGCACCGAACTCAAGGGAATGGCAATTGATCTCGCAACCTTTGACCGAGCCCTGCCGAGAACGGAACAGAGCACCTCACGCTTTTTTTCTGACAGCGGTATAAAGTCAGTTTCTTCCGACCGTGTGAGTACCGCCGGTGTTTCATGGGGTTACGACAGTGAGGAGCTGAAACTCTACTCAACAACCCTGGAGGATTTCTGGAGGCAAGACTATCTTAACATCATTCATCGAAGCCAATTTTCCGACGCGCTTGGCATTAACACTTCGCTGAACTTCTATCGAACTCGAGAACAAGGAGACGCGAAACTTGCGAGCATCGACAACAATGCCTACAGCCTGGCTATCACGTTAAACTATCTAGGGCATAGCTTGCTGGGCAGCTGGCAGCATATTGACGGGAATGAGCCCTTCGACTACATCCGTGAAACCAACGGTTCTCTGTTAACCAGCACGTCAAAAGCAGACTTCAACGGCCCGAACGAAACCTCATTGAAGCTTGCCTACACTTTAGACTCCGCGATGCACGGCCTACCGGGCTTGAAAACAACATTGTATGTAACGCGTGGCTGGGGAGTCGACGGAACTCATTACCAAGGCGAAGGCTACACCAGTTACCTCAATGTCAAGGACGCCCGTCAGGCCGAATCTGGGGTCCTTCTGACCTATGTTGTTCAAAGCGGTCGCTTTGCAAATTCGATGGGGCTGGCCAACTTCCTCGTCCACCGCTCCACAGGCAATCATCCAGCAGGAAATTTTAATGAGCTTCGGTTCATGCTACGCATGCCATTCAAACTACTGTAAATAACGGAAAAGGAAATCGTATGATCAGCAGGAGAAGCTTTTGCCTTGCGTCAAGCTTGGGATTGGTGAGTATCGGCACAGGACAGCTGGCCTGGGGGATGAATCAAGCCGATTCGCTAACGCTCAAGTGGAATCGGATACTGAGACTGCCCTGGTTATGCACGGGTTTTACAGAAACGTCCTCGGGACGGCTATTCGCTGCGCTTCCGCGACTCCCAGGATATGAGGGAACCCCTTCAATTATAGAGATCACCTCCGAAGGCAGCCTGATACCTTTCCCAGGAGGAAGCTGGAACCGGTGGCAACCGGGTCACGATGCTACTGATGCGCTGATCAATGTGCAGCGAATAAAAATAGCCTCCGATGACAGTCTGTGGGTCCTTGACAAAGGTATGAGCATCACCAGCAAAGCCAGTAACTCTGAGGCGAGGGTATTGCAATTTGACACGAATACGGGGCGCCTTCTGCAACATTTTCAGCTAGCTGAAAAGCATAATATTTTTAACGCCTTTGCACCGTTCAGTAGCAGGGCACACAACACACTTTCTTAATTTATGTTTACAGAGAATAATACGAGGCATTCAGGGCCCACAGCCCGGCAGCCTATCTTGCTATCAGCACACTGCGACGAAAAAACTTAGCCCCGTTTCAAATTCGCAGGGTATCGGCCTCGGCGGCAAAATAGTTTGGATGACAAGCTGATTTCTAAATGTAGTTTAGGAGCCAGTGCAGCCGAAGCGTGCATCTGTCACGCGAGGGCTATACGGAAATCGGAGCTCTCGACTCCACACAAGCGCGGCCTATAATAAATAATTGAATCGCCGAGTACTTCTAAGCACGTCCAGCCTTGTTCAGGGTCCGGAAACGCCTACGAGTACTGCGGCGATTCAATGACTTAGCCTACCGCAATATCAGAATACGACAATGGTATTGAGCCCCAGTATCAATGCAGTGCCATTGTCAGAACCCCCAGGATGGATGATCCATTGCACATTGGGCCTGAAATTCACGCCTGGCACAGGCGACCAATTATAAAATACCTCGCTTTCATATTCGTATCCGTCGTACACCCCCATCTGCTGGCTCGGATTAGCTTCGTTCCAGTCGCGCTGATAAGCTGCATAACGTGGATTGCCGTGGGTGGCACCGATACCAAGGCCCACGAAATCTGCCGGGCGATCAAAGACGCCTTTGTACTTGACCATTGCAGTTGCTTGATGGTCGATGTATGAGGTTGCCTTATCAGAAGCGGCAAAATTGAATGTGGCACTCCAGCCTTTATTCGCATCACCGGTCAACTGTTGCTGAGCAGTAAAATAGGCACCATATCGACCGGAATGCTCCAACGGCTCCCCACCCTCCTTACCGAGTGATTCATGCTCTTCATTCAAATAACGATCACTGCCACCCGCCGTACTGTACCAAGCACCCACCATATAGCGGCTAGGTTGTCCAAACAAGCTTGACGCCCAGCCGTACTCAACCGGTATAAGTGCGCCAACTGTGCCCGATGGAAAGTTGGGTTGCCAGGCATGCGATCGCGCCCAACTGCTGTCCAGATAGGTTTCGTTCAACTGATAAGCGCCAGCTTTGATATAGCTGCTGTCAGTGGTATGCCAAGTCACTACACCGGCCCATTGGCTAGCTGGCCAGTTAATCCAGTAGTCGCCTACCAGGTTACCTGGTGGCCCACCGCAGAATGTGATGTTTTGAAAGTCGCACGGCTGGCTATCAAAATCAGCTTCTACTGTAAGTCTACCCAGGCGCACTTCAAGACGATCATCAAGAAGCTTCTGCTTCAGGGCGAACATCGTCAACCACCAGGTTTGCCCGCGCCCCCAAATGGCCTGCAGTTGGTCATAGGCGCCAATATTGGCATCAATATTCAAGTTCCTGCCGCTGCGCTCAGTCATAATTGCCTGAAACGTCGCACCTTGCCAATCAAATATCTTTTCGAAGTCAAATGTTCCGATGAGGGAGAATTGGTCCGTATAACGGGTAAGCTTCCTATCGCCGCCTGTGAAGTTGTGAGCCGCCTGACTCTGATAGTTTCCCTCAATCAAATAGCCGTTATCTGCCCACTGACTTCTAAGACCCGACCATTCACCGGTCAATGTATTGGAAAAATCTTCAGCCCATGCAACACTCGCAGACAGCGACAAAGCGGCCACACAAGCAACAGCTATTTTCATATGACACCTTGAGTTTTTCTGGAATGCAGGCGACACCCGCCTCCAGTTCTTGTTATTGGAGAAACTCGTTGTTTACATATTATCAAGCAGTGCAAGTAATACCCAAGGAGCACCACAGATAGCGCGCCCTCACACCTCCGTCATTGAATCTAACTACTTGGATGAATTCTGGTCAAACGCGGCATCAAATCGAGCGTGAGGTAGTTTCCACAACTTCGATCGAACAAACTTAAGCGCTTCTTCGGCGCCGTGCATGCGGTCCATTCCGGCATCTTCCCACTCAATCGAAATCGGGCCGTCATAGTGGATGGCCCGTAGCGCACGGAAAGCATCCTCCCATGGCACGTCACCATGCCCGGTGGATACAAAATCCCAGCCACGGCGTGGATCGCCCCAGGCAAGGTGCGAACCCAGAACACCCGCACGACCATTTTGAGGACGCAAACGGGTATCTTTGCAGTCAACGTGATAAATACGCTCTGCAAAATCGACAATGAAGCCTACCGGATCTATGTTCTGCCACATCATGTGTGATGGGTCCCAATTGAAACCGAAGGCTTGACGATGATCCAGCGCCTCCAGTGCGCGCTTGCTAGACCAGTAGTCGTATGCGATTTCACCAGGATGGACTTCGTGAGCGAATCGGACGCCATGGTCATCAAAGACATCCAGAATTGGATTCCAACGCTCCGCAAAATCATCATAACCCTGATCGATCACAGACTCTGGGACCGGCGGGAACATGGCTACATATGGCCAGATTGCTGAACCGGTGAAGCCAACCACAGTATCCACACCCAGCTTGCGGGCCACTTGTGCGGTGAGTTTCATTTCTTCTGCCGCACGGCTGCGGACGCCTTCCGCATCCCCATCCCCCCATGTGCGAGGACGCACAATAGCTTTATGCCGGAAATCGATCGGTGCATCGCAAACCGCTTGGCCAGCCAAGTGGTTGGAAATCGCGTGCAACGATAAACCGTGGCGGTCCAGGATGGCCTTACGGCCGGCCAGATAGTCCGCGTCTTCAGCCGCACGCCACACATCCAGGTGCTCACCTGAACAAGCGATTTCCAATCCGTCGTAGCCCCACTGTGCAGCAAGACGCGCGACTTCTTCGAGGGGAAGATCAACCCATTGACCCGTAAACAGTGTTACCTCAGGTAATACAGTGCTCATACATAAGTTTCCTGAAAAGTGTCCGCGACCTCGACCCAAGCCCCACTACGAGCAGACTCGACAACAGCGGACACAATATGGGCGGAGCGCAACCCATCAACGAACGTAGGTAAGCCGTCGACTTCTTCGCCAGCAATCGCCCGATAAGTGTCGGCAACGAAATGTTCGAAACAGTGCGCATACCCCTGCGCATGCCCTGCCGGCAATGTTGACAATCTGCGCGCGTCAGCCGCGCCTACTGATGGGTCTCGATGAAGGGTTTCGCTACTTGTTACCCCTCCAAGCCAGGCGGTTTCAGGTTGTTCCTGATCAAAAACGGCACTGCGTAGCTGCCCATCGAACTCAAACCACAGGCGATTCTTGCGCCCTGCCGACACCTGCGAGACATTCACAGAACCAAGCACTCCTGATTGCGTTCGGAACATCACACACGCGGCATCTTCGGTCTCAACCTTCTGAAGATGCCCACTACCGACTCCTGCGAAGCTCCCTGCACCACTGACCGGACGTTGCGCAACGGTGATTGTGGTGGCCGCACATACACTGGTGATCCGCTCACCCGTGATGAACTCCATGAGGTCGCACCAGTGCGATCCGATATCTGCAAATGCCCTCGATGGCCCGCCAGCCTTCGCATCCACCCGCCAATTGGACGCCAGCGGCGACAGCATCCAGTCTTGTAGATAGCTGCCATGGAGCAACTGCCAAGGGCCAAAGTCGCCGGCTTGTGCGCGGGCCCGCAACTCCCGCACCAAAGGGTGAAAGCGGTAGACAAATGGAACAGTGGCAATACGCCCCGCTTCGCGCGCCTGAACCAGCATCTGTTCAGCGCCACGGGCATCGATTGCCATCGGTTTTTCGCAAATCACATGGGCGCCGGCTGCTAGAGCTGCGGTCACCTGCTGCTGATGCAGCCCATTCGGGCTACAGACATGCACTACATCCGGTTGCAGCGCCAACAACTCGTCCAGCGACTCCAGTGCCAGAGTGTTCCAGTCGTGGGCGACTGCTCTAGAACGCGCGGGAGTTGACGCCATTACGCCTACCAATTGCGCGCCGCCCAGCAATGCTGAACGCCGGTGAATGTCGGCAATCATGCCGGCCCCTAATATTACGGCCTTCAATCCAGCCATACGTTCACTCCTCTGCAACTGTCACGTGTACGAACTCGATGTAGACCGGATCAGGTATATGCATTTCTGCTAGCAGTGCCAAACCGCCACTTTCCGGACTTACCGCATAGGATCGAACTTGATGGCCTGGACGATCAGCCACCAGCATGAATTCCCCACAGGGCGCAAAGGAAAAACTCCGGGCAGCCAAACCTGGATGAATGGAACGCGCCAAGCGAATGGATCCAGCTCGACGTAGTTGGCCATCAGCAATAACTTCGAACCAAGCCAGGGTATCTTCACCGCGATTATTGACATAAACAAACCGGCCGTTCGGATGAACACGGACTTCTGCAGGTTCGTTCAGGCCAGTAAACTGATCACTCACCGTTGAACAGCGGCCCAGTACGCGAAGCTGTGCACTGTCAACATCAAAAGCCAAGGCGACAATCTCCGATGACAACTCGAGGGTCAAATACGCCCTTGTTGGTGAGGTAAATGCGATGTGCCTAGGCGCGGTCTCGGCTTCGAACTGACAGGTAGATACCAGCCTGGGCTGCGGTTCAACCGAGTACACATAGATACGATCGGTTCCTTTGTCGCACACCAGCAAGTATTGCTCGCTTGGGTCGACTACCGCGCTATGGGCGTGGGGGCTGGCCTGCGCATGGCCGCCGTTTTGTGGGGAGTTGTTCGGGTCGGTCCCGTGACCGTCCATGACCAATACATCTTCGATAGTTGCCAGCTGACCATCATTCTCAACACCGTACACCACGACAGTAGAATCATCGTACTCGTAGTGGCTGCTCCAGCCGCCATCCGGGTTGCGTACCACCTTCTCAACATGCTGAAAATCACCATGGTTTGCGCTAAACAACAAATGTCGCTTCGGACTATAAGCGAGAAAGGTGGGTCGCGGCCCCGGCGCTTTTAGCCAGTTCAAAGGCGTGAGCGTACCGTCTCTACGGTCAACCCGTAGTGCATGGACCGCAGCTGGAGGGTTTACAGGCCCACGACCATCGGTTTTGCGCTCATCAACGACATACAGTGTCGAGGTTTCAGCGGCATAAACCAGATAGCCCGCTTCAACCGGGGAGGGTTGACGATTGACAACTTTAAGCTCGGTTCCGTGTGCACAGATACGAAGCTGATAAACTCCACCGCCCTCGGCACCGGGATGAGCGCCGTAGGATCCGATATAGGCCATCAGTTGGACAGCGCTCTTCGAATACATCGTCATACACCCAGCAACCTGCGGAGCATTTCATGATGGCGACGAACCTGCTCAACCTCGTCCATCATTTCGGCCCGCGTGCGATCCTGAAAATAGCGTTGACCTTCATATTCGGAGTTGATGTAGCCGTCAAACCCGCCCGCTTGTAGCGCCTGGAGCGGCGAGCAGTAATCCATGGCGGCGTCTTCATAAGTACCAGGGGAGCCAGGTACCTCAGACATGTAATTAAACTTGCCATGTATACTTACAACCTGGGGCGCCATCTGCCGGAGCAAATCAGGGTTGGTGCGAGAAAGCATGAGCGCTTCGACCACGACGGTGTAATCCAGCTCGCAAGGCTGAGCCACACACTCTTGGGTGATCGCGCTGATGCCACTGAAAGCTGCCCGGAATTCGGCTTCGCACTCGCCACTGTTGAGATAGCGTTTAAAGCCCGATCGCAGGTTGCCAGCGGTGTGGTAGGACATATCGATGGCTGCAAACGGTGCCTGGCCAGCCGTGAGTTGCTCAGCCAGCTCAACCGAGGCGGCACAAGCCTTTGGGCTGGCGCCCCGACGCTCGAACTGATCCAAAATGACTTGGGGTGGACGGGTCTGGAAAATTCCAAAGTCCGGGACGATACCCAGATGTCGTGTTCCAGTACGAGCCACGAATTCGAGGATCTCGGTAACCTGCGAACCTTCCAAGGGCATCGGCTGATGAATTTCCTTACCTAACCGGATGTCCAGTTGTTCCGCCAATGGCAGCGCGCGAATCATCACGTCCAGGGGGCAAGTCGAGAGCACTCGGACATTGCGGAAACCCAGCCGCTTGGCCAATCGGAGGTCATGACGGAGACGTTCGGCGCACTCCTCGTGGTCCATCACATGGTCTCGAAACTGCAGCACGTCGAACGACACATCCATTGTCACAGGAACAGTCTGGTAACGATCCATCCAGCCGAACCACCGTTCAACGAATTCAGCGCCAGGATCTGGATAGCGCAACGACATTTCGTCGACTATCTCAATGCCATTTGCGCCAGGAAGGTTCTCACCGACCTCCCGTATCTGAGCTTCGAGATCCAGCTCTTTGAAGAACTGCGACTGCTGGTAGCTGTAGAGAGAGACACCCAGTTTGATCGCCATCAGTGCTCTCCTCGCTCATTCAGTTCCAGCAGATAGGTAACAATGTGTGGGGTTTTGTCGGAGCCGGCACCAGTGCCAGGCTTAGGCGGGTTTTTAACCCACTCCTCATCAGTGGGCATATAGCCATATGAAGCCAATACGGACTGCTGGAAGCGCAGGGTATGAACACCCGGTGTCAAACCACCGGGGGAGGAAATATGCAGTATGGCTTCGTCGTCATAATCCCAATGTTCGTGCACCGCCAAACGTGTTTCCCCGAAGTCTCTGGGGGGAGCGCCATTTATTTCGAATGTTTGCTGACAGACAGGATATTCAACCCCGTCCACTTCGATGTAATAACCGTTGTGCAAAGACAGATATACGCCACGATAATTGGCATTTCGAACGGCAATGGAAAAACCCACCACCTCACCGTTGCGCGTCTGGTTTTTCAGGCTGTCTGCCCTTACCAGATAATTGTCAAACATAGGTATTCCTCTCAGCAAAAGATGGGTCCCAGGCTCAGCCTTGAACGACATCTTTGTCATTGAACATGAAGATCCAGATAAGCATATTGGCGATCACGACTGCGATAGGAACGGCCCACATCACAGTCCACGCCTCAGGTCCTGATGCGATGTTGGGCGCCACGTAATGCCCATAGACAGTGCCGGAAATGATCGAACCGATTGCCGCCCCCACCCCGGAGAACACCAGAATCACCCAGCTCTGCGCCTGAGCTGCCAGATGTGCAGGGGCCAGACGATCGATGTACATGGCCGCAATCACTACGCAAAAGTCGTTGCAGATACCGTGCAGTGCCACGCCTATCACTGCGAGTCCGTTTCCATGCTCGGGCGCCAGGCAAAAAAGCAAAAACCGCACTGCCCACATCGCGATCCCGACCAGCAACGTCCACTTCATACCAATTTTCGAAAGCACGAAGGGGATGGTTGCAATGAATACCACTTCAGATAGCTGGCCGAGCCCGAGCGTGCCGGCCACGTTGGTAATCCCCAACGCTGAAAGGTACGCGGCACTAAAAGCGTTGTAGATACCTAGTGACACCGCAGTCAGCAGCGAGCAGATCAACAGAACTGTAAAATTGCGGTTACGAAACAGGGAAAATGCCTTGGCCCCGACCAAGTCCCCCAGTGTCATTGGACCACCACGCAAGGGCGGCGGCGTAGCTGGCAGGAACAGAGCGTAAATACCCAGTAGAAAGCTGCCAGCCGCCGCAACGGTGAAGATCGAAGTAGAGGCCGACAATCCAGCCCAGCCAATACAGAGCCCGGACAACACCCAGCCAAGGGGGGCGAATATGCGGATATAGGCAAAGCTCATACGGCTTTCGCCCAGATGCCGCAGAGAGATTGAGTTCACTAGGCCCAACGTTGGCATGAACAGCAGCATGTAGAAGAAAATCAGCGCCAGGAAAACGCCAATTGAGTGCAATTCGATGATCCTTGGCAGGACGACCAGCGCTACGGCTCCAAGTAGGTGAGCCAGTGCCAGCACTCGCTGTGACTCCATGAAGCGGTCGGCGATTGCACCCAGGCACAGTGGCGAAACCATCGCTGCCAGCGCGCATAGCAAGTAGGTCGGACCGATGTAAGCAGCCCACCCTTGACTATGGAGTACCAGTCCCAACGTAGCGAACCAGGCACCGAACACTACAAACTCAAGCAGCATCATGATGCTCAGCTGGATAAACACCGCTCGCTGGCCAAAACCCTTTTCGCAAGGCGAGTCTGCGAGCAGATTCACCGACAATCGTTTGATAGTCATAAGCCCAACTTTTCGTTTGTTATTGTTGTCGACGGGGTTAACCCAGTTTTCAGTTTAGAGCTGGCCGCGCGAACGCTCCGCAGCAATGTATTCACAGGCACGAACGGTCAGCGCCATAAGCGTAAGCGTGGTACCGGCGCAACCGCCGGTCACAAAACTGCTGGCATCCGTTACGAACACATTTGGCGCTTCCCAACATTGGTTGTGGGGGTTGAGGATGGACGTAGCAGGATCATTGCCCATCCTCGCCCCGCCACTTTCATGAATGGCCGCTCCCATGGCCATGCTTTTGCGGAAGTTACTGCGAAAGAGAAAACGGCTAATGGGATCAGCATCAGGGAAAGCACCACCACCCCCCTCCTTCAAACCCAATGCCGAGCCGTTGAACTCCATCTTCAGCCCAGCGTTACTGGCCATTTCCTCGATGCTGCAAACCTGCTGGGCCAACATCGCCAGCTCATTTCGATGCATCCTGCAGTCGATGTGGGGGATAGGCATTCCCCAACGGTCGCTGCGCTTTGGATTCAACGTGATGGTGTTGTCAGCGTAAGGCAGCATTTCACCAAACCCCATGATGCCGAACTTTGCATCGCGCTCTGCCGGGGTGTAGAGACGGCCAATGGTGCCCTGGTACGCATACCCACGGACAAAATCACCGTGGGTAGGCCGATCCAGATTCTCGAAGCGGGGTATGTATATCCCCCCCGACACGCCATAGAAGGGGTCAGCTGGCACAGAGTCATCAAGCTCCGCGCCTTTATGCCCAGGCACAGTTCCCATAATGAGGCTTGGCACCTGATCCATGAAATAGCGCCCCAGAACCCCACTTCCATTACCAAGACCCCCGGGATGCTTGGTACCAGCGGAATTCAACATCAACCGTACGGTTTCGATAGGAGACGCGCACAGGACCACGATGTTTGCCTCAACCTCACGGCGCTCTCGGGTATTGCGATCAACAAAGCTGACACCAGTTGCCTTGCCGGAAGCTGGGCAGGTGATTACCTGCTGCGCAATGGCATCGGTTCGTACGGTCAGAAGACCAGTGGCGGTTGCGGCCAAGATCGGTTGAGGAACACGCTTGATGTTCGGCGGCATGTATCTCCAAGCAATTGGCTGGCGGTCTGGCCAGTGCTGCATGGTTTTCCGCTTGAATTCGCTTTCGGCAAGAGAAAGTTTCGACAGACCTGCGAAGTTCCCATCCGGGACATTCTTGACATGATCAGGGCAACCGCGAATGCCAAGGAACCCTTCGACCTGATCGTAGTAGGGAGCCAGATCTTCATAACCGATTGGCCAATCTTCTCCTTGCCCATCTCGGCTGGCCGCTTTGAAATCGTAGTCGGACCAGCGCAACAGCATGCGCCCGTAGGTATGCAGACGCCCTCCCAATTGCTTGCCGCGGATCCACAGGAACGGATGCCCGCTGGGAGTGCTGTAGGGGTGCTCACGATCATTGACGAACAGGTGGCTCAACTGCTTGGCATACATTGCCACCTTCGACTGTACAGGCTGCCCGGCGAGAGCAGCTTTTGCGCGGGCCCACAGCTGCATTCCCTTCTCGCGAGGGCCTGCGAAATCCGTTTTGAAATCTTCTGCAGTGATAGCACGGCCGGCCTCGAGCAACAGTACCTCAAACCCACGCTCCGTGAGTTCCTTCACAGCAAATCCACCGGCAGCGCCAGACCCCACCACCACCACGTCATACTTATTTTTGTTCATTTTTTCCCGCTTCATGGCCGAATTGGATCATCACAACCCTTTAGAAACGGATGAAATGAACCATAACCTGATTTTTATACGATTTTTTATCATCTAAACCAGAATGGTTCAACACCCTTTTATCCGACCCTGCAGGACGCAGACGTGCGTCCAGAAGGAAAAAGAAATCTTACTTAATCGTTTAATCTGATCAATATCATGGCTTTATAGAATTTTTCGCGCACAAAACGGCCATTTTGGCCCTGAAGTAAAAATCTGGAGGGGGCAGATAGGGTTTAGTCTTGGCGGGAACAGGATTGAACAATCAATGATCGTTCATTACGTCTTAGAGGGCTTGTACGAGGTCCGAGGAGACCGGGGAACCCATCATCCAATCTGGCAACTGGGCGATACCGCGCCCCAGATGAGCCAATGCGCAAGCGACGCTGCCCAGTGCCACTGCGTCGCCAATTTCTGCCAACACCAAGCGAGTCGTCAGAGAAATAGTGAGCATATTTTGCATTTCCGGAGAAGACCGCATGCTATCGATCACCATGTCACCTGCAGTACTCAGCAGTCCACCGAGAGCGATAGTGCTTGGCGCGATGACGCGAGCCGTATTGGCGACCGCGCGTCCGAGATTGAGCCCAGCCTCAAACAGCACCCTTCGGCAGGCCGCGTCACCTTGACGGGCCGAGTCGATGACAGCCCTCAAGGAAGTTTGGGGACTTTCCGAGGTATACAGCGCGGTTAGAATTGCACGCTCGGAAACGAGCGAGTGCAAGCAGCCACGCCCGCCGCAGAAGCACACGGGGCCACCATCAACCAGAGCCATATGCCCGACCTCTCCAGCGACACCGGTACCACCTCGGTAGATCTTGCCGTTGAGGATCAGGCCACCGCCAACGCCCTGGGCACAATACAAGTAGAAGAAATCCTCGCAGCCACGCCCACAGCCCCAAGTCCACTCCCCGTAAGCCGCTTGGTTGGCGTCGTTATCGACAAGCACAGGGACACCCAAGAGCGCTTCCAAATGGTGGCTGAGCTTAAGGCCACGCCAACCGGGGAGCCGGCCGGCGGCCCATTCCACAATCGCTCCCGTGCTCCGATCAATGGAAGCCTGGATGGCCACCGAAACGCAGGCCAGTTTCGCTTGATTCACGCCAGAGATCTCGCCTAGGTATCGCAGCAATTGAACCACGCCATCAGGGCAGTTCAAGACATCGCGATTTTGATCGGTTTCCAGAACATGTTCGAAACGCAATCCACGATCAAAGTCAAAAAGAACACCTCTCAGGGCCTGCGCCTGAACCTCTACGGTAGCGATGGCATCCACCCCAACGCCTAGAGTGACCCAAGCTTCTTTTCTGTTCTTTTGCTGAAGGCTGACCACCCCTTCGCTCAATAAACGTTTGACAACGTTATTAACCGTACCCTTCGAGAGCCCCGTCATCCGCACAAGCTCAGCTTGTGATTGCGGGCCTTTCGAACGTAACACCGACAGTACTTCCTCGACGCTGCCTGTGCGGCTTTGCTGGGCGGAAGGCGATGAATCATTGAGCATAGAAGAGACACCGGTCGGGCAAGAGGGTCATGTATGGTACACGGCGCGGATTGCCAGAACACCACCCGAGCGCCTGAACTTGTCGTAGATAGAGCGCTCACCAATGTAGGGCAAATATCCTTGGCGAAGATGCGCAAGATTTGCGACGGCGCGCTCTGCGCCTCTCGCTGATACTCATGCAGCGAAAGGCGACCTGCGGGTAGCAGCCAAACGACATACGCTTCTGCCGACCGGCCTGGTAGTAGCGGAAATGCCCGATCTTCCCGCCCTACATCGTGACATTGAGAAACAAGCCATCAGGGAGCGAGTTGGGCATGTCCAATCCTGAGCTCAATCCTTAACTTAAATGCCGGACACTGCCGGTTTTCAGTGATTTCCAGGCACAAAAAAAGAGGCCTTTCGGCCTCTTCTTTGTGATCCCAGCGACGCACTGCGGATCGAATTTTGGAGCGGGAAACGAGACTCGAACTCGCGACCCCGACCTTGGCAAGGTCGTGCTCTACCAACTGAGCTATTCCCGCGTCGTGATGGGTGCCATTCTAGCGATTTCTAAAACAGCGTCAACCCCTTGATTCAAAAAACTTTTATTTTTGTTCCGAGCCTTCGCGCAGGTGCGGCCAGGCAGCCAGCAGGTAGTGCGCCATCGACCACAACGTCAGCCCCGCCGCCACCAGCAACAATGCATAACCCAGAATCACCCAGAAGGTCATCGCCGGCGGGTTGGCCAGCAGGATCACCAGCGCCAGCATCTGTGCGGCAGTCTTCCACTTGCCCAGGTTGGACACCGCCACATGCGCCCGCGCGCCCAGCTCGGCCATCCACTCGCGCAGTGCCGACACCACGATCTCACGGCCAATGATGACGGCCGCCGGCAGCGTCAGCCAGAAGTTGGCGTGGGTCTGCACCAGCAGCACCAGCGCCACTGCCACCATCAGCTTGTCGGCCACTGGGTCCAGGAAGGCGCCGAACGGCGTGCTCTGCTGCAGGCGACGCGCCAGGTAGCCGTCCAGCCAGTCGGTGGCGGCAGCTACGGCAAACACACTGCTGGCGGCCATATAGCTCCAGTGATAGGGCATATAGAACAGCAGGATGAAGATCGGGATGAGCAGGACGCGTAGAACGGTGAGCAGGTTTGGAATATTCATCGGTACGACTGGCTGCAAGTTGAGCCCGGCATTCTACTCGCTATGCAGGCTGGCATAAATCGACTCGGCAAGCTTTTTACTGATGCCGGGGGCTTTGGCGATTTCATCGATACTGGCGCGGTTGAGCTCCTGCAGCCCGCCGAAGTGTTTCAGCAGGTCGCGTCGACGCTTCGGCCCTACCCCGGCCACGTCCTCCAGGCTGGACACCCGGCGGGCCTTGCCACGACGGGCACGGTGGCCGGTAATGGCAAACCGGTGGGCCTCGTCGCGGATCTGCTGGATCAGGTGCAGGGCTGGTGAGTCGCCTTTAAGGGTGAACTCGTGGTGCACATCGTTCAGGTACAGGGTTTCAAAGCCGGCCTTGCGGGTAACGCCCTTGGCCACGCCGAGCAGGGTCAGATCGGTGAAGCCCAGTTCCTGCATCACGTCGCGGGCCATGTTCAACTGGCCCTTGCCGCCGTCTACCAGCAGCACGTCGGGCAGCTTGCCCTCACCGTCCTTGATACGCCCATAACGGCGGGTCAGGGCCTGGTGCATGGCGGCGTAGTCGTCACCGCCGGTGACGCCTTCGATGTTGAAGCGGCGGTAGTCGGACTTCAATGGGCCTTCGGGGCCAAACACCACGCAACTGGCCACCGTGGCTTCACCGCTGGAATGGCTGATGTCGTAGCATTCCAGGCGCTGCGGCACTTCGTCCAGGCCCAGCACTTCAGCCAGGGCCTCGAAGCGCGCGGCCATGTGCTGGCGGTTGGCCAGGCGGGCGTTAAGCGCCTGCTCGGCATTGGTTACCGCCAGTTGCTGCCAGCGGGCGCGGGTGCCACGCACCCGGTGGCTGATGGTCAGCTCGCGGCCACGCAGTGTGTGCAGGGCCTCGGTGATGGCGTCGAAGTCTTCGTGCACCACGTTGACGATCAGTTCGCCAGGCAATTCGCGTTCGGCGTTGCCCAGGTAGTACTGGGACAGGAACGCCGCCATCACCTCGGCCACCTCCTCTTCAATACCAACCTGCGGGAAGAAGTTCTTGCTGCCCAGCACCCGACCGCCGCGCACGCTGATCAGGTGCACACAAGCACCACCGGGGTTGACGAAGGCGGCGATGACGTCGACGTCGCCGCTGCCACCCTCGATGTATTGCTGGTCCTGCACACGGCGCAACAAGGCGATCTGGTCGCGCAACTCGGCGGCCTTCTCGAAATTGAGTGCCATGGCGGCCGTTTCCATCTCGGCATTCAGCTCGTTGCCCAGTTGCTGGCTGCGGCCTTCAAGGAACATCACCGAATGGCGCACATCTTCAGCGTATTCCTCAGCGGTTACCAGGTCGGTGCAGGGCGCCTTGCAGCGCTTGATCTGGTATTGCAGGCACGGCCGGGTGCGGTTGGCGTAGTAGCTGTCTTCGCACTGGCGCACCGAAAACGCTTTTTGCAGCAGGCTGAGGCTTTCGCGGATGGCGCCCGCGCTGGGGTATGGGCCAAAGTAACGGCCCTTGGCCTTTTTCGCTCCACGGTGAATGCCCAGCCGCGGGAACTCGCCGTCGGACAGGAACACGTAGGGGTAGGACTTGTCGTCGCGCAACAGGATGTTGTACGGCGGGCGCCATTCCTTGATCAGGTTCTGCTCCAGCAGCAACGCCTCGGTTTCGTTGGCGGTGATGGTGGTTTCGACCTGGGCGATACGGGCTACCAGCGCGGCGGTCTTGGGCGCCAGGCCGGTCTTGCGGAAATAGCTGGCCAGGCGCTTCTTCAGGTTCTTGGCCTTGCCCACATAAAGCAGGCGGGCTTCGCCGTCGAACATCCGGTAAACGCCCGGGCGACCGCTGCAGGTCGCCAGGAATGCGCTGGCATCAAACACTTGGGACATGAGGTTTTACAGGCTTGCGTCAACCATGCCGTGGCGAACGGCCAGCAAGGTCAGTTCGACATCGCTGGTGACCGAGAGTTTTTCAAAGATCCGATAACGGTAAGTATTGACGGTCTTGGGCGAGAGGCACAACTTGTCGGAGATGATCTGCACTTTCTGGCAGCCGACAATCATCAGGGCAATCTGGATTTCCCGCTCCGACAACGCATCGAACGGCGAGCCCTGCGGCTGGAACGGTTTCAGCGCCAGCTGCTGGGCGATTTGCGGGCTGATGTAGCGCTGGCCGGCAAACGCCAGGCGGATGGCCTGGACCATTTCGTCCAGGCCTGCGCCCTTGGTCAGGTAGCCGGCCGCGCCGGCCTGCAGCAAGCGCGTGGGGAACGGGTCCTCTTCGCACACGGTCACGGCTACGACCTTGATGTCCGGGTGGCTGCGCAGCAACTTGCGGGTGGCCTCCAGGCCACCGATGCCGGGCATCTTCACGTCCATCAGCACCACGTCCGGCTTCAGCTCGCGGGCCAGCTTGAGCGCGGACTCGCCCGAATCACCCTCACCCACCACCTGCAGGCCATCGATGTCGGCCAGCATGCGGGTAATACCGGTTCGTACCAGATCGTGATCGTCGACCACTAAGACCCTAATCAAGCACACACCTCGTTAACAGGGCGATTGGATCCCGCCACCTTAACAAAATTTTTCACGGTGGGCCTAACGCATTGCTTCTGTAAGAAACGCCTGACGTTCAACGGTGACAGGTCTCACTGTTTGCCTAGGCTTTCTATCGCTGCTCAAGCGGCCCAACAGGTGCCAGAGTGCCAACTGGTCGTCCACTGGCAACTGCCGGAAGGCGCCCAGCAAATCCGACTCGTCCTGGCTGAGCCCCTCTAGCGGGACCGGCATGCGAATGCCGCTAAGCACGTACAGTGCGTCTACCCCCCTGGCTGCCAGTGCCGCCAGGTAATCGACCCGTGGCGTACGCTCGCCGCTTTCGTACTTGCCCTGGGCGTTGGGTTCTACCCCACCGATATCGCCAAACACGCGCTGGGTCATGCCCAGGCGCTCACGCTCTTCCCGTAGCCGCGGACCAAATCCGTTCATCGTGGGCTTCTCCTTATCCCGAATCACGTTCATCCTCTGCCGACCCGCTTGCGGGCCACCGTGAACACATAGGCTCACTATGCCCCTGCGCTTCGATCGCGACAAGCCATCATTACGCTACTAGCCAATTGTGCGTTGCATTCGCACAAAGCACGCGTCCTCACCCATTTCGACAAAGCCGTGGCGCTGGTACAGCAGCCGTGCCGGGTTGCTGCGAAACACCATCAGCCGCAGCAGCGGCAGGCGCCGTTGTCTGGCCCACAAGGCAAGCTCCTCCAGTACCCAGCTGCCGACGCCACGCCCACGGTGTTCGGGTAGCAGGTGCAGTTCGCGGATGAACAATGCCTGGCGGTCCTGGCTGAGGCTGCAGAAACCCAGCAGGGTGTCGCCTTCAGTTACTAGCCACTGCTCGCGCCAGCCCCAGGCTTCGTCAAACGCCTCCTCGATCCACAGCAGGTCGTATTCGCGGTAGTACGGCAGCATGGCGCGGCGGGTGAGGTTGCGAGCGAAGGTGCAGTGGTTGTCGTTTGCGGGGGTTAGTTGTGGTGGCATCAGGACGGCTCTTGGGTTTGGCAGGTCCGGCCTCATCGCCGGCAAGCCAGCTCCTACAGGGACCGCGCAAGACTCAGCAATAGTGCAGTACCTGTGGGAGCTGGCTTGCCGGCGATAGGGCCGGTAGAACCGGTATCAATCATCGGGCATAACACACGGGCGAACTACCGGGCCCACGCCTGTCCAGCTCATCTTCCAGCCAGTCAGCCAATACGCGGGCATTGTTGTGCTCGGTGTCCTTGCCCGCATAAAGCAGGGTAAGCGGGCCCTTTGCGGCCAGGTCCAGCAGCGGGTACCAGTACTCGGGGTGCGCAGCCAGTTCTTGCTGGTAGCGCCGGGCAAAACCGGCAAAGTCGACCTCACCCTGATGAAACGCCTTACGCAAATCATTTGAAGGCGCCACTTCGCGCAACCACTGCCCATGCAAGTCTTCCTTGCGCTTGTTGCGCGGCCACAGGCGGTCGACCAGCACGCGCTGGCCATCGTCGCCGGTGACCGCATCGTAGACACGCTTGCAGCGGATCATGGGGTTCTCCTGTACTTACCGTCCGTCTTGAGCCTAGATAATTCATTGATCGAGGTCACGGTCGGGTTACGAATTGTTTCTATGCTCAAGGCCTTCGGCAACTTGCCCAATGCCACCGGAGCCAGCCGACCCGCGACAGACGCTGGCCCTTTTCATTGCCGAACCCAAGGCCACCCCGCAACTGGTCCCGGCACTGGCAGCACTCACTGGCATCATCGGCGAAGAAGTCAAAGGTTACGGCTCGATCAAGCGCATTCCTGCCGAGGCCATGGCCAATGTGCGCAATGACATGTACCTGACCAGCGAAGCCATCCGCCTGATCGAGAAAAACCGGCTGGTCGCATTCGATGCCGACACACGTAGCCATGTGCAACTGTTCAAGACCCAACTGGATGACGCCACGCGCTACATCCCGCTATGGGTGAAGGTGGCCGTGGCCATCGCACTGGGATTGGGGACCATGGTCGGCTGGCGGCGCATCGTGGTGACGGTGGGCGAGAAGATTGGCAAGACGCACTTGAGCTATGCACAAGGTGCTCCGGCGGAGGTCGTTGCCATGTGCACCATTGGCGCAGCGGACATGGTCGGCTTGCCAGTCTCGACCACCCACGTGCTGAGCTCGGGGGTGGCCGGGACCATGGTGGCCAATGGCTCGGGGATTCAGAGGCGCACGTTGTTCAACTTGCTGATGGCCTGGGTGCTCACCCTGCCAGCGGCGATGCTGTTGGCCGGGAGCCTGTACTGGCTACTGAACCACATCTTCTGAACCTGTACACCATCCCCTGTGGGAGCGGCTTTAGCCGCGAATAACCCAACGCGGTGCATGGCACCGGCTGCGCCGGTGTTCGCGGCTAAAGCCGCTCCCACAGTGTCCCTGCTAATTCAATGAGTTATGTGCAGTTCCATGACAGCGGGTTTACCTGCTCAGCCCGGGATTTGCAGGCCTCGCTGCACCGCCGGCCGCTCAATGAACCTGGCCAGCACCCGCTGCACTTCCTTGAACTGGTCGAACCCCACCAGCTCACGCGCCTTGTAGCGCTCCACCAGGTTGCGCACCCAAGGGAAGATCGCGATGTCGGCAATGCTGTACTCGTCCACCATCCACTCCCGGCCTTGCAAATGCCGGTCCAGCACGCCCAGCAAGCGTTTGGACTCATTCACATAGCGGTCACGCGGACGCTTGTCCTCGTATTCCTTGCCCGCAAAGAAATGGAAGAACCCGACCTGGCCGAACATCGGCCCGATGCCGCCCATCTGGAACATCAGCCACTGCATGGTCTGGTAGCGCTGGGCAGGGTCCTGGCTCAGCAGTTGCCCGCTCTTCTCTGCCAGGTACTGCAAGATTGCCCCGGACTCGAACAGCGGCAGCGGCTGCCCGCCCGGCCCGTTGGGGTCGAGGATGGCCGGGATCTTGTTGTTGGCGCTGAGCGAGATGAACTCGGGGCTTAGCTGGTCATCGTTGTCGAAGCTGACCTTGTGCGGCTCGTAGGCCAGGCCGATTTCTTCGAGCATGATCGATACCTTGACGCCGTTGGGCGTTGGCAGCGAATACAGCTGCAGCAGTTCGGGGTGTTTGGCGGGCCACTTGCGGGTAATGGGGAAAGCACTGAGATCGGTCATGATCAACCTTGCCTGGGGAATGAACCTGTCACTCTAGAGACATCCCCGGCCGCTGACCATCACCGACCACTCATCAGCGATGGCAACTCAGGCCTGGCCGTGGGCCTTGAGCTTGAGCTTTTCGGTGTCGACGCGGACGAACACCGAGTCGGCAGTCACGGTCAGCACATCGCCGGCCCATACTTCGCAGATCACCCGGCTTTTGCGCCCTACTTCGCCCTCCACTCGCGCCTTGAGCACCAGCTCGATGCCCATCGGCGTGGGTTTCAGGTAGGTCAGGTTAAGGGTGCCGGTAACGCAGTCGATGCGCGGCAGGCTGCCCGGCTCGCGGCCTTCGTTGCGGTAGTGGTAGGCCATGGCCGTCCAGTTGGAGTGGCAGTCGACCAGCATCGCCAACAGGCCACCATAAACCAGGCCTGGCCAGCCAATGAAGGTGCTGTCGGGCGCATGGCGGCACAACAGGTGAACCCCGTCGTCATCCCAATGGCTTTGCAGGTGCAGGCCGCTGGGGTGGGAGCAACCGCAGCCGTAGCAGGTGCCGTCGGGTGCCGCGAGGGCCTGGAGCGAAAGGGGTTGGTCGTTCATACGCTTCCTGTGCTTATTGATATGGGGGCGCGCAACGCCCCCATTAAAGCAGAAACATCAGGCGGTCTGGGCAACCACCTTGGCGCGCCGCTGGGTCAGCGAAACCAGCAGGATGAACGCGGTCACACCGGCGGTCATCAGCGTTTCATAGCGATAGGCATCACTGAACAGCATGTAGCCAAGCACCATGGCGATGGTGCCGATCACCAGCCAGGTCAGGTACGGGAACAGCCACATCTTCAGTTCCAGCGGGCGCCCTTCGCGTTCGGCGCGGGCACGCATGCGCAGTTGCGACACGGCAATGACCAGGTACACCAGCAAGGCAATGGCGCCCGTAGTGGACAACAGGAAGCCGAAGACCTTACCGGGGAACACATAGTTGACAAAGCAACCGGCAAAGCCTGCCAGGGTGGAGAAGATGACCGCCACGGTCGGCACGCCGGAACCGGAAATACGCTTGGTCACGCTCAGCGCCTGGCCACGCGCGCCCAGCGAATAGAGCATGCGCGAGGCGGTGTACAAGCCCGAGTTCATGCAGCTGGTCACGGCCACCAGCACCACCAGGTCGACCAGCAGCTTGGCGCCCGGCACGTTCAGCACTTCCAGTACCCGCTGGAACGAACCAACCGCTTTCAGCTCGGGGTCGTTCCAGGCCACCAGCGACACCACCAGGAAGATCGACGCCAGGTAGAAGATGGCGATGCGGTACACCACCAGGTTGGTGGCACGGCGGATCTTGTCTTTCGGGTTGGCGGTTTCGTCAGCAGCAATGGTGACGATTTCGGCACCGAAGAACGAGAAGATGGTAATCAGCACGCCACCCAGCACGGTACCAAAGCCGTTGGGCATGAAGCCGCCGTTGTCCCACAGCCGGCTGACGCCGGACACCTCGGCCAGCGGCCAGAAGCCGAACACCGCCAGGGTGCAGACACCGATGAAACCGATGATTGCCACCACCTTGACCAGGGCGAACCAGTACTCGAAGGCACCAAAGTTTTTCACGCTGACCAGGTTGGTACCCGACAGCACCAGCATGATCAGGAAGGCGAACAGCCAGGACGGCACGCCAGGGAAGTAGGCATGCAGGATATCGGCACCAGCAATGGCTTCTACCGGAATGATCAGCACCCAGAACCACCAGTACAGCCAGCCAATGGTAAAGCCCGCCCAAGGGCCGATGGCCTCGGAGGCGTAGGTGGAGAACGAGCCGCTGCTGGGGTTGGCGATGGCCATTTCACCGAGCATGCGCATCACCAGCAGCACCAGCAGGCCGGTCATGGCATAGGAGATGAGGATGGCCGGGCCGGCGGTGGCAATGGCGTTGGAGGAGCCGATGAACAAGCCAGCACCGATGATGCCGGCGATGGAAATCATGGACACCTGACGCGAGGTCAGGCCGTGCTGCAGGGAACGTTGTTTCTTGTTGTCTTGCGAAGCCATGAAGAACCCTCGAATGGGTCGGCCGCGGCATGGCGGCTGAAGGTCGGAGCAGATTTCTTATTAATTTCTGATGCGTGTTGTTGTTGTTTTGCAGATGCCGGAAGCGGGTACTGACCTCCTCTTCGCATGACCGGTTGTAATCGTTGATCCAGGTCAGTATTAATCTATAGGCCGGGGTCAACAAACGACCTTTTCGAACCACATGATTCCGTTTCGGAATGAACTTCTTCCTTTTTTGCTCGGTATTTGCCCGTCATGTCCAAACGCCTGATGCCTTCGACCACCGCCCTTCAGTGCTTCGAAGCGGCTGCCCGCCACCTCAGCTTCACCCGCGCGGCCCAGGAACTGCACCTGACCCAGAGCGCCGTCAGCAAGCAGGTGGCGCAGCTTGAGGACATGCTCTCTCACTCGCTGTTCCAGCGCATTCGCCGGCGCCTGCACCTGACCCCTGCCGGCGCGCTATACCTCACCGAAGTGAACAAGATCCTCACCCAGATCGACATTTCCAGCCGCTACATCCTCAGCTATGGCGACGAGACCGAAGTGCTGCGCATTGCCACCCAGCCCACCTTCGGCGCACGCTGGCTGGTGCCCAAACTCAAGGGTTTCGGCGACCGATACCCCCGAATCCACCTGGACGTACGCAACGAACTGGAGCCATTCGACCTGGTGCAGGCCAAGGCCGACATCGCATTCTTCTTCGGCCAGGGCACCTGGCCGGGGGCAACCTGTATCGAACTGTTCAGCGAAGAAGTGGTGCCGGTGTGCAGTCCGCAATTGCTGGCCAACCACCGTTTCGACAGCGCCCAGGCGCTGACCGAGCACCGGCTGCTGCAGTGCGTGTCGCGGCCGGAGGCCTGGCATGAATGGTTCCTCGGGCTGGGCTTGCATAGCCAGAACAGCTACCACGGGCCGCGCTTCGACACGTTCTACCTGTGCATTCGCGCGGCCATCGCGGGCTGCGGCATTGCCCTGATTCCGCGCTATCTGGTGGCCGAGGAGCTGAGCGAGGGCAAGCTAGTGGTGGCCTGGGACCACCCGGTGGCGAGCAATGGCCGGCACTTCATTGCGCATGCCGAGCATGCCGCCGAAGTGCCCAAGATTCGGGCCTTTGTGCAGTGGATTCGGGAGCGGGTGGCGGAGGGGGATTGAGTTAGCCTGTACCGGCCTCTTCGCGGGCTTGCCCGCTCCCACAGGATCACCGCAAGTTCGAACACTGTGCAGTACCTGTGGGAGCGGGCAAGCCCGCGAAGGGGCCGGCACAGCCAACACAAATAATGGCCAGATCACGAATCCATGGAATGACCGCAATCGAATAATTCGTTTGCGGAATAACCCGCCAACACGCTTGGATAATAAGAAACTCGAACAAGGTCCCGCGTGCCCATGAACCAGGAAAGTATCAGCCAGTCCATTGCCATCGTTCACCCGATCACACTTTCCCATGGCCGCAATGCCGAAGTCTGGGACACTGACGGCAAACGCTACATCGACTTCGTCGGCGGTATCGGCGTACTCAACCTGGGCCACTGCAACCCGGCCGTGGTCGAGGCCATCCAGGCCCAGGCCACCCGCCTCACCCACTACGCCTTCAACGCAGCACCCCACGGCCCGTACCTGGCCCTGATGGAGCAACTGAGCCAGTTCGTACCGGTCAGCTACCCGCTGGCCGGCATGCTCACCAACAGCGGCGCGGAAGCGGCGGAAAACGCTCTGAAAGTGGCCCGCGGTGCAACCGGCAAGCGCGCCATCATCGCCTTCGACGGCGGCTTCCACGGCCGCACCCTGGCTACCCTGAACCTCAACGGCAAGGTCGCCCCGTACAAGCAACGGGTCGGCGAACTGCCCGGGCCGGTGTACCACCTACCCTACCCCAGCGCCGATACCGGGGTAACCTGCGAACAGGCACTCAAGGCCATGGACCGCCTGTTCAGCGTCGAGCTGGCGGTGGAAGACGTAGCAGCGTTCATTTTCGAGCCGGTACAAGGTGAAGGCGGCTTCCTCGCCCTTGACCCGGCCTTCGCCCAGGCCCTGCGCCGTTTCTGCGACGAGCGCGGCATCCTGATCATCATCGACGAGATCCAGTCGGGCTTCGGCCGCACCGGCCAGCGCTTCGCCTTCCCGCGCCTGGGCATCGAGCCCGACCTGCTGTTGTTGGCCAAGAGCATTGCCGGCGGCATGCCGCTGGGTGCAGTGGTGGGGCGCAAGGAAGTGATGGCGTCGCTGCCCAAGGGCGGCCTGGGGGGTACCTATTCGGGCAACCCGATTGCCTGTGCGGCGGCGCTGGCCAGCCTGGCGCAGATGACCGACGAAAACGTCGCCACCTGGGGTGAGCGTCAGGAGCAGGCCATTGTCAGCCGCCACCAGCGCTGGAAAGCTTCGGGCCTGTGCCCTTACATCGGCCGCCTGACCGGCGTGGGCGCCATGCGCGGCATCGAGTTCGTCAATGCCGATGGCAGCCCGGCCCCGGCGCAACTGGCCAAGGTCATGGAAGCGGCGCGGGCCAAAGGCCTGCTGCTGATGCCAAGCGGCAAGGCGCGGCACATCATACGCCTGCTGGCACCGCTGACCATCGAGGCCGAGGTGCTCGAAGAAGGGCTGGATATCCTCGAGCAATGCCTGGCGGAGTTGAACTGAGCGTTACAGGCCCAGCTCTGCCGGGGTGAGCATGTCGGATTCGAAGGCAATCCAGCCGCCTTCGAGTTCGGCGTGGCCGTTGACGATCGGGCCGTAGTAGGTCAGGCCGTTCTCCAGGGTCACGCAGATGTGCGTGGCGTTCTTTTCGGGTGCCGCGAGCGTACCGACGAAATGCACCTTCTTCAGGGTTTCGGTCACCGCCTCCAGGCCAACGCGCATGTTGGGGTTTTCCGAGGCCTCGGTATCGCCCCCGCGGTCTTCGGCGCTGATGGTGACGGTGGCGATGTACGGGTACTTGGTGCTCAAGCGGGGTTACCTCAGTGGGTGTTTGGCGGATGGGGGCGTAGAGTACGGCAGGCGGTCTCGGTTGTCTCTACCGGCCTCTTCGCGGGCAAGCCCGCTCCCACAGGGATAGCACATTGCCTGTGGGAGCGGGCGCGCCCGCGAAGAGGCCAGCCCTGCAAAAGGTGATCTGCAGGCCCCGATCTGTTAGGGTGCCCGCCGATGCACGCCACACCACACGAGGACCCCACGTGAGCGCCGAAGAACCCCTGATCGCCGACCTGTTCGATGTCGACAAACGCCTGTCCCTCAAGCCCGTCGTGGACTTCAACAGCTACCTGCGCAACGCCTTCGGCGAAGGCCCGTGCCGCTGCCATCGCTGTGTGGAAGGTGCCGACCAGAGCACCTACAGCCACGCCCACAGCTTCACCTTCGATGGCCGCCAGTGGCACCGCCGCTTCGCCAGCACTGCCGGCAGCGACGTCGCCCAGGTGCTGAAAAAGGCCTGGCTGTCGTACACCAAGGCCGACCTGACCCTGATCGGCGCGCTGGACCTGACCACCCTCAAGACTTTCACCGAAGCTACCCTGCACGCGCGCCTGCTGGCCCTGCTGCCCGCCAGCGGCCTGGCCCGCGAAGTGGATGGCCAGTGGATGCTGCAAGCCCAGGCCGACTGACGGCCCGGCGGCACGGCAGGATTCCACCGGTCTGCTAACGTGGTGGAATCCGCCCAGCCGCAGGTAGTCCGCCATGGCCCGCACAACGCCCATCGAGCTGTACCGCAATATCGGCATCGTCGCCCACGTTGACGCCGGCAAGACCACCACTACCGAGCGGATCCTGTTCTACACCGGGGTCAACCACAAGATGGGCGAAGTGCACGATGGTGCCGCGACCATGGACTGGATGGCCCAGGAGCAGGAGCGCGGCATCACCATCACCTCGGCGGCGACCACGGCGTTCTGGCAAGGCTCGACCAAGCAGTTTGCCGACAGGTACCGTTTCAACATCATCGACACCCCCGGCCACGTCGACTTCACCATCGAGGTAGAGCGCTCACTGCGCGTGCTCGATGGCGCCGTAGTGGTATTCAGCGGTGCTGACGGCGTAGAGCCGCAGTCCGAGACGGTGTGGCGCCAGGCCAACAAGTACCACGTGCCGCGCCTGGCCTACATCAACAAGATGGACCGCCAGGGCGCCGACTTTTTGCGTGTGGTCAAACAGATCGACCAGCGCCTGGGGCACCACCCGGTGCCGATCCAGCTGGCCATTGGCAGCGAAGAGCATTTCATCGGCCAGATCGACTTGGTGAAGATGAAGGCCATCTACTGGAACGATGCCGATAACGGCACCAGCTATCGCGAAGAAGAGATTCCTGCCGAGCTCAAGGCGCTGGCCGATGAATGGCGCGCGAAAATGGTGGAGGCCGCAGCCGAGGCCGATGACGAACTGACCCTGAAGTTTCTGGATGGCGAAGAACTGAGCATCGAAGAAATCAAGGCGGGCCTGCGCAAGCGCACCCTGAACAACGAAATTGTACCCACCATCCTCGGTTCCTCGTTCAAGAACAAGGGCGTGCCGCTGATGCTCGATGCGGTCATCGATTACCTCCCTGCCCCGTCGGAAATCCCGGCCATCAAAGGCACCGACCCCGACGACGAAGACAAGCACCTGGAGCGCCACGCCGACGACAAGGAACCGTTCTCGGCGCTGGCCTTCAAGATCGCCACCGACCCGTTCGTCGGCACCCTCACCTTCGCCCGCGTCTATTCCGGTGTACTCAGCTCTGGCAATGCGGTGCTCAACTCGGTCAAGGGCAAGAAGGAACGTATTGGCCGCATGGTGCAGATGCACGCCAACCAGCGCGCCGAAATCAAGGACGTGTGCGCCGGCGACATCGCCGCGCTGATCGGCATGAAGGACGTGACCACCGGCGATACCCTGTGCGACATGGACAAGCCGATCATTCTTGAGCGCATGGACTTCCCCGACCCGGTGATTTCCGTGGCGGTGGAGCCCAAGACCAAAGCCGACCAGGAAAAAATGGGCATCGCCCTGGGCAAACTGGCCCAGGAAGACCCGTCATTCCGCGTGCGCACCGACGAAGAAACCGGCCAGACCATCATCTCCGGCATGGGCGAGTTACACCTGGACATCATCGTCGACCGCATGCGCCGCGAGTTCAACGTCGAAGCCAACATTGGCAAGCCGCAGGTGGCTTACCGCGAAAAAATCCGTAATACCTGCGAGATCGAAGGGCGCTTCGTACGCCAGTCTGGCGGCCGTGGCCAGTATGGCCATTGCTGGATCCGCTTCGCCCCAGGCGATGAAGGCAAGGAAGGCCTGGAGTTCATCAACGAGATTGTCGGCGGCGTGGTACCCCGCGAGTACATACCGGCGATCCAGAAGGGCATCGAAGAGCAGATGAAGAACGGCGTACTGGCGGGCTACCCGCTGATCAACCTGAAGGCAGCAGTGTTCGACGGCTCGTACCACGATGTCGACTCAAACGAGATGGCCTACAAGATCGCTGCGTCCATGGCCACCAAGCAACTGTCGCAGAAAGGCGGCGCGGTGCTGCTGGAGCCGGTGATGAAGGTGGAGGTGGTAACGCCCGAGGAGTACCAGGGCGATATCCTTGGCGACTTGAGCCGGCGCCGCGGCATGATCCAGGATGGTGACGAAACGCCGGCCGGCAAGGTAATCCGGGCCGAGGTGCCGCTTGGCGAGATGTTCGGCTACGCCACCTCGATGCGCTCGATGACCCAAGGCCGGGCCAGCTTCTCGATGGAATTCACCCGCTATGCCGAGGCCCCGGCGAGCATTGCCGATGGCATCGTCAAGAAGAACCGCGGGGAGTAGCCGGTTTTCCTGCACTGGCCTCTTCGCGGGCACGCCCGCTCCCACACACTGACCGCAGGCCCAAGCATTGTGTGCCCTCTGTGGGAGCGGGCGCGCCCGCGAAGAGGCCGGTGCAGGCAGCAAACGGCTTCAGTGCTGCTCACCCGCCCGCTTCAACAGCTTCTTGCACCGTTCCGACAAATGCACCACACGCAAATGCTTGCCCGCCTTGGCATAACGCTCGCGCAGGGTCTTCAACGCAGCAATCGCCGAGTAGTCGACAAAACTCAGGTGCTGGCAATCCAACGTGACCTTGCCGGGATCATTGGCTGGGTCAAACTGGTTGAGGAACGGCGCAGTCGAGGCAAAGAACAACGTGCCATGCACCTGATAATGCTTGCCCCCCTCCTCATCCACATGGCTATCGGCATACAGTTCGCGCGCATGCTGCCAGGCAAAGTTCACCGCCGCGATGATGATGCCGAACATTACCGCCATGGCCAGGTCGGTAAACACCGTAACCACGGTGACCGCAATGATCGCCAGCACATCATTGACCGGCACCTTGTGCAGCACCCGCAACGACGCCCAGGCAAAAGTCTGCTGGGCCACCACGAACATCACCCCTACCAGCGCTGCCAGCGGAATACGCTCGATCAGCGGCGACAGGAACAACACGAACAGCAGAATCATCACGCCCGCCACCACGCCAGACAACCGGCCACGGCCATTGGAGCTGAGGTTGATCACTGTCTGCCCGATCATCGCGCAACCACCCATGCCCCCGCACAGGCCCGAAACCATGTTCGCCGCACCCAGTGCCACGCACTCGCGGTCCGGGAAACCACGGCTCTCGGTAATTTCGTCGGTCAGGTTGAGGGTAAGCAGGGTTTCCAGCAGGCCGACCATGGCCATCAGCACCGCGTAGGGGGCGATGATCTTCAGGGTTTGCATGTTCCAGGGTACATCCGGCAGCGCCAACCCCGGCAGGCCACCGGCGATGTGCGCCATGTCACCCAGGGTGCGGGTAGGCAGCCCGAGCAGGTAGACCAGCAGGCCAACGCCCAGGATCGCCACCAGCGCTGGCGGCACCGCACGGGTGAGTTTCGGCAGCACGTAAACCACCGCCATGGTCAGCACCACCAGGCCGATCATCAGGTACAGCGGCGTGCCACTGAGCCAGTGTTCGCCGTCCTTGAAATGCTCCAGCTGGGCCATGGCGATGACGATGGCCAGACCGTTCACGAAACCGAGCATTACCGGGTAAGGCACCAGCCGCACCAGCTTGCCAAGGCGCAACACGCCGAACAGGATCATGACTACCCCGCCCAACAGCACCGTGGCCAGCAAGTACTGCGCGCCGTGCTGCACCACCAGCGCAACGATCACCACCGCCATCGAGCCGGCAGCGCCGGAAATCATCCCCGGCCGGCCGCCAAACAGTGCCGTCAGGGTACAGATGATGAACGCGCCATACAGGCCCATCAGCGGGTTGAGGTGAGCCACCAGGGCAAAGGCGATGCACTCGGGCACCAGGGCAAACGAGGTGGTCAGGCCTGCGAGCAGGTCGGCGCGTAGACGGGCGGGTTTCATGGGCATCCTGAGAGGCGGTCCGGGTGGACGGTACAAAAAACAAGGGGCGCGATGTTACGTAATTTGTCTGGCAGCGGCCACCGCAACGGCGCCTATCGCCCGGCAGAGGTCAGCCATTCGGCCATGGAGGCGTCTTCGAGTGCATACTCGCCACGGTTGGCCTTCCATACCAGCTCCTTGTCGCGCAAAGCATCAAGGGCCTTCTGCACATTGGGCGTAGTGGCATTGGCCTCGGCCTGGGCCAGTTCCAGCTTGCGGCTGACATCGGCCAGGGTTTGCTCGGTAAACGGCGAAAACGGCTGCTGGCCCAGCGTGCGCTCGGCCATTACCCCAAGCACTGCCTGTTGCAAGGGCGAGAGCTCGTTCCAGGCACTTTCGTAGTCACTCCACACGCCGGCCTGATGATTGAGTGCCCCGTTGCGCAGCAGTTCACCCAGGTTGCCCGCCTCACCCAGGCCGACGCTGACCTCGGCCAACAGCTTGTTGAGCATTTCAGGGCGACGGCCCACCAGTTCGAACGCGTACGTCAGGTCCTCGACCTTGAACTGGTTGCTGTCGGCCAGGCGCTGGTTCCACAAGGCCGTGATGAACTCGACGTATTCACGCCCCAGCAAGGGGAATGGCGTGATACTGGCACCAAAGAACGGCTGCTTGCTCTTCAACACCAGGTTGGCCAGCTTGTCGCGACTGGAACCGGTGAACACCAGGCGCAAGCCATCCGGACGGTCACCACGGTTGAGATGGTCACGCGCAGCTTTTAGCGCGAACATTGCGTTCAGGCCATCTTCACTGTTGAGGGCATGCTGGGCTTCGTCGATGATCAGTACCACCATCTGCCCCGACACTTGATGCAGCACGGCAAGCGCCTGGGCCAAGGTCGTACCCTCAGGCAGTTGCGGTCGAGTGAAATCCCAGCTGAGGGTACGCAGCAGGTTGACCTTGTCGATACCGGCCTTTTTCACCGCCTTGGCCAGCGCCCCTTCGAAGCTGCCCAGCGCAGCACCGATGGCGCCACTGATGAGCTCTGCCGGCGCGGCGTCACGGTCCGACCACAGGTCTACGTAAACCGGTAGCCAGCCGCGGCGTACGCATTCCGGAATGAAGTCATTATTGAGGAAGGTACTCTTGCCCGTACGTCGGGGCGCAGCGAGGAACATGCCCGAGCTGTAGTCGACCAGCGACTCGCCGGCCAGGTCCTGGGCCAAGGCCTTGGCCAACTGATCACGACGCAGCAGCGGGCGAACGGGTGACATACAATTATCCTCAATTATCTCAGAAACTATAATTTATAGCCTACAAGATAAAATCCGATAAATCACCCTGTCAGTGCGCAATGCCGACATGATCCAAATCCGGCAGAAAGGCCGCAAATTTGCCATCATGTTGGTTCCAACCTGCGGAGATCATGGACATGCCGCTACGCCCCCTTTTCGCCTCCCTGCTGCTGGTCGCCTGCCTGGGCGCCCAGGCCGCCACCGAGGTCGTGCCGCTGCAGCACCGCGCCAGCGCCGAACTGCTGCCTGCGGCGCAGGCCTTCATCGGCAAGGACGGCACGGTCAGCGCCTTCGAGAACAAGCTGATCGTCAACGCCAGCCCAGAGCGCATCGACGATCTGCGCGCCTTGCTGCAACAGCTGGACACCGCCCCCAAGCGCCTGCTGATCAGCGTCGACAACAACGACAGCAACTTCCAGGACAACCGCGGCAATGCACACGTGATTCACTATGGCACCAGCAACCGGGACGGTGGCATGCAGCAGATCCAGGCCAGCGAAGGCCAGCCAGCGCTCATTCAGGTGGGCCAGAGCATCCCGATTACCAGCACCAGCACCGACGGCTACGGGCGTATCCAGAGCAACACCGAATACCGCAACGTGACCCAGGGTTTCTACGTCACCCCAAGCCTGAGCGGTGAAACGGTTCGTCTGCAAATCAGCAGCAATAATGACCGCATCAGCCAGGAACGTGCAGATGTAGTGAAAGTTCAAAGCACCGACACGACAGTCACCGGCAAGCTCGGCGAATGGATCACCCTGGCAGGCTACAACCAGCAGAGCCAAGCCGACCGCAGCACGTCAAGCCGCAGTTACAGCACCCAGCGGGGTGAAAACATGACTTTACGTGTCAAAGTCGACCTTCTCGACTGATCCCAGGCAATTCAAGGCCTCGACCAAAGGCCTTGAAACTGACTGCCAAGTCGCATTAGACCAAAGATGTAGTAAGTGAAAAAACTCACTACAAAACATTTGACAGGGTCTTTTTCCCAAGGGCATGATGGCCTCGCTCCCGCTAATCAGGGGCCCTGGCAAGGGCCTTCGAGGCGTGCTCCTCCCACCTCTGGAGGCGCCTCGTGTCTATACGGCCCACAAGGCGGTTCGACGGGATTGTGACTGCAACGAAGAAGTTGTCCCGAGGGACGGAAGCGCATCACCGCAGTACTGGCAATCGCGTCGCACCGCAGCAAGGCAACCACGAGCCGACCTGCCGGAGCACACCTTCGCCTGGCCTGCCCACCCTTCCCCTTCGAGCCTTCGCGTTCGCCGCCGCACTCCTGCGAACAGGACAGCCGCCAGGCACCTGATCTGCTCCGAGCATCAGCACAATTAACCCAAGATCGATGCGACGAGGTTTATTTCCATGGCACTGACACGCGAACAGCAAATTGCAGCCCTCGAGAAAGACTGGGCCGAGAACCCGCGCTGGAAAGGCGTGACCCGTACCTACACCGCCGCTGATGTCGTTCGCCTGCGTGGCTCCGTGCAACCCGAGCACACCTTTGCCCGCCAGGGTGCAGAAAAACTGTGGAAGCTGGTCACCGAAGGTGCCCACCCGTCCTTCCGCCCAGAAAAAGATTTCGTCAACTGCATGGGTGCCCTGACCGGCGGCCAGGCAGTGCAGCAGGTAAAAGCCGGCATCCAGGCCATCTACCTGTCCGGCTGGCAGGTTGCCGCCGACAACAACTCGGCCGAGTCCATGTACCCCGACCAGTCGCTGTACCCGGTCGACTCGGTACCGACCGTGGTCAAGCGCATCAATAACTCGTTCCGCCGTGCCGACCAGATCCAGTGGAAAGCTGGCAAGAACCCGGGCGACGAAGGCTACATCGACTACTTCGCACCGATCGTGGCCGACGCCGAAGCCGGTTTCGGCGGCGTGCTGAACGCCTACGAGCTGATGAAGAACATGATCGAGGCAGGCGCCGCCGGCGTGCACTTCGAAGACCAGCTGGCCTCGGTGAAAAAATGCGGCCACATGGGTGGCAAGGTACTGGTACCGACCCAGGAAGCCGTACAGAAGCTGGTGGCTGCCCGCCTGGCTGCTGACGTATCGGGCGTACCGACCATCATCCTGGCCCGTACCGACGCCAACGCCGCCGACCTGCTGACCAGCGACTGCGACCCGTACGACCAGCCGTTCGTGATTGGCGAGCGTACCCGTGAAGGCTTCTACAAGGTACGTGCCGGCCTCGACCAGGCCATCGCCCGTGGCCTGGCCTACGCCCCGTACGCCGACCTGATCTGGTGTGAAACTGCCAAGCCGGACCTGGACGAAGCCCGCCGCTTCGCCGAAGCGATCAAGAAGGAGTACCCGGACCAGATCCTGTCGTACAACTGCTCGCCGTCCTTCAACTGGAAGAAGAACCTGGATGACGCCACCATCGCCAAGTTCCAGCGCGAACTGTCGGCCATGGGCTACAAGCACCAGTTCATCACCCTGGCCGGCATCCACAACATGTGGCACGGCATGTTCAACCTGGCGCACGACTACGCCCGCAACGACATGACCGCCTACGTCAAGCTGCAAGAGCAGGAATTCGCGGACGCCAGCAAAGGCTACACCTTCGTGGCGCACCAGCAGGAAGTGGGCACTGGCTACTTCGACGACATGACTACCGTGATTCAGGGCGGGGCTTCGTCGGTGACTGCACTGACCGGTTCGACCGAGGAAGAGCAGTTCCACTGATAGTGGTTGGCTGACAGAGGCCCGGGGCTTGCGCAAGCCCCGGGCCTTTATTTTTGCCTGCACCGAACCTTACAGAATTGCGCGGGACCTGCAGCATGCCCAGCTCGGCGTCATCCATCGGGCCGGTGACTTCGCATGCCCGCTGAACGCCCTCGATAAACAAACGCGAGCAGCGGCCAAAGCCGTGCACATTTTGCATTCGAAGCCTAGCATTTCTGCCAGTTTCTCCAGCTCACCGTTTCGCTGAGCATTGTGACTCCCCCTAAAAGGAGTTACATCATGTCGGACACCATCAATGCAGGACAGCTAGACCCTGAATTCGCTTCAAAGGGTCGCTTTTCGCACAGCGCTTACGACCACGCTGGCCCGATCATCCTCGATTCAACCCAAAAAACCCTTATTTCTTCGGCACCAAGGGCCCTATCCACCCTCAAGCTGCTGCGCCTAGAGCCTGACGGTGCGCTTGATACCGGATTCGGTGTGCAAGGTGTCACAACGGTGGCGTATGACGGTGCTTCGCGTGTGTTCCTGACTGGGATCGTTACGGACGAAACCGGGCGAATTTTCGTGGTCGCCGATTACAACTACGCCCCTGATTCGTATCACCCCATGATCGTTCGCTTGCTGGCCAATGGAGAGCCCGACACCGGCTTTGGAGAAGACAACAAAGCTTATCGCGTCTACCGATCGATCAGTTCCACATCGAAGGATAAGGCTATCAGCGCGCCATCGAAGGCCAGGAGCAAAATCCAATCCACGAACACAACGGGCTCCGTCGGCATAGACAAGGGCATCCTCTACTTCCACTCGCGCGACCATATCGTGGCAGTAACGCTGCAAGGCGACCTGGCAACTGAGTTCAATGGAACAGGCTATTGGCGAGCCACGCACGACAACAACCCCGTATTACTGAAGGCAATGACCGAGAGTGAGGGCAGTATTTATGCAGCGTTCGCCCCCCTGCCTACAGACGTCTTCCAGGACCATGTCTTCGTCACCCGCCTTGATAAGCAAGGCAAGGTCGATAAAGGATTTGCCGACGATGGTTATCTGAAGCTGACCACCCCTGACCACACAGTGCTTCCGGCGCTACTCAAGCAATCCACCTCCAACCAGCACTTTGTTCTGGCCTGCGCCATCGACATCAATACCTATGACGAGGGAACTGCATTGATGGGTTTCAACCGCGACGGCACCTTGAACTACAGCTTCAACAACGGGGAGCCGGTGATCATCGAAAAGAACCCGTGGATCATTGCCACCCCAAATGACCTGACCTTCGACGCGAGCCATGGCGAAGCGGAAAAGATCTACCTTACCGTGCTTTATGAAGATGATAACGGTCACTCTCCTTTTACGACCCTGCGCTTCAACAGCGACGGCAAACTGGACACCACCTATGGTGCCGATGGCTGGGCCTTTATAGAGGAAACCGGACTTGCCTCGAGCATCACTTGCCAACCCAATGGCCAACCGCTAGTGGCCTGCAGCCTCAAGCTTCCAGCCGATCCTAGAACCAGGATCTACCTGGCACGCCTGCTCACCTGAAACAGGCGTGACCTGCTCGGTCGGGGCCCGTACGTGATCCAGGGGTTTTGCCTGCCCGCGAACGGGTCGAGACCGACCACAGCAAAATCCAGGATCAGGTCTATGCTTGAGGCAGCACAGCAGTAGCAAGGACCGCCCATGCCCCGTCCAAGCCACCTGACCACAATCGCCCTGGCCGCCGCTGCCCTCTTTCTATATGCACTGGCCAGCGACAACACCCTGCTCGCCCTGCTGGCCAAACCCATCCCGGTGCTGGCCCTGATCGCCTGGCTGCGCAGCGCCGCCGCCTCGACCTACCGCATGTGGATCTCGATCGGCCTGGCCTTCTCGGTACTCGGCGACATCCTGCTGGCCATCCCTGCCGACCTGTTCGTGTTCGGCCTGGTCGCATTCCTTTGTGCCCACCTGGCCTACCTGCGCGCCTATTGCGGCCAAACCCTTCGCCCTGCCCTGCCCGCGCTGGCGTTCAGCGCCCTCACCGGCATCACCCTGTTCAGCGTACTCGCCAGCCACGGCCTAGGCCCGCTGCTGATCCCGGTCGCACTCTACGCCCTGGCCATCAGCGCCATGCTCTGGCGCGCCCTGGCCTGTGGCGGCCTCGCTGCACTCGGCGCCGGCCTGTTCGTATTCTCCGACAGCCTGATCGGCATCGACCGTTTCGTCAGCCCGTTTGCCGCCGCCCCCTACCTGATCATCCTCGCCTACTGGCTCGGCCAGTGGGCCATCGCTTCATCAGTCGGTCATCGCTCAACCGATAAAGTATTGACCCAGAGCGGTGCAAGCGGCGCTGGAAGCTGCTAGAACACGAGCCTTTCGCATTTGCAAGTAGGGGGAATCGCCAGATGAACTTTACAAGGTGCAGAACAGCCCAATTACATGGCATCAGGTCAAATGATATTAATTATCATTCCGCAACTTGTAATTCGTTACCACTCGCAAGAAACATAATTAACAAAAGCGCACGCAATGCCCGAATTTCAAGGCTTTCAGCCAGTTAGGAGTGGTTTTTGTACTTAATGCTACGAATAAATTTGCTACAGAAATTTTACTTGCACCGGGTTTACCCATAAAATCAGCGCGATTGACTCAGCTGCGACATTTGGTCACTGCACCTGCGACACCACGTCGCCGCTTTACTTATTTCAGACTGCAGAGCTGGGTCTCTGTATAAGGATCTTTAGCATGTCCGATTCGGCAGGACTCATCGCCCACAACTGGGGCTTTGCCATCTTCCTCCTGGGTGTCGTCGGCCTGTGTGCCTTCATGCTCGGCCTGTCCAGCCTGCTTGGTAGCAAGGCCTGGGGCCGCGCCAAGAACGAACCCTTCGAATCCGGCATGCTGCCCGTCGGTAGCGCCCGCCTGCGCCTGTCCGCCAAATTCTATCTGGTCGCGATGCTGTTCGTGATCTTCGATATCGAAGCCCTCTTTCTCTTTGCATGGTCTGTGTCCGTCCGCGAAAGCGGCTGGACCGGGTTCGTCGAAGCTCTCGTTTTCATAGCAATTCTGTTGGCAGGTCTTGTCTACCTATGGCGCGTCGGTGCTCTTGATTGGGCTCCCGAAGGTCGCCGCAAGCGGCAAGCGAAGCTGAAACAATGAGGCTTTGGCAATGCAATACAATCTCACCAGAATCGATCCGGATGCGCCCAACGAGCAGTACCCGGTAGGTGAACGGGAAACCGTCACCGACCAGCTGCTGGAGGACCAGGTCCACAAGAACATCTACATGGGGAAACTCGAAGATGTGCTGCGTGGCGCGGTCAACTGGGGTCGCAAGAACTCCCTCTGGCCGTACAACTTCGGCCTGTCCTGCTGCTACGTGGAAATGACCACGGCCTTCACGGCACCCCACGACATCGCCCGCTTCGGCGCCGAAGTCATCCGGGCCTCGCCGCGTCAGGCCGACTTCATGGTCATCGCCGGTACCTGCTTCGTGAAAATGGCGCCGATCATCCAGCGCCTGTACGAGCAGATGCTCGAGCCCAAATGGGTCATCTCCATGGGGTCGTGCGCCAACTCCGGCGGCATGTACGACATTTACTCGGTCGTTCAGGGGGTCGACAAGTTCCTCCCCGTGGACGTCTATGTGCCTGGCTGCCCGCCACGCCCTGAGGCTTTCCTGCAAGGCTTGATGCTGTTGCAGGAGTCGATCGGCCAAGAACGACGCCCGCTTTCCTGGGTTGTTGGTGATCAAGGTATTTACCGTGCCGAGATGCCAGCCCAGAAAGACCTGCGTCGTGAGCAGCGCATTGCAGTGACCAACCTGCGCAGCCCCGACGAAGTCTGATCCAGCGACCTGCCGCCCGCTCTCGAAGGAGCCGGCGGCCTGGCTTCATTCTTAACGTTGACCCAAAGCGACCGAGACCATGACAGCGGACAACGCTATTTTCATTCCGCCCTACAAGGCTGACGACCAGGATGTGGTCGTCGAACTGCACAACCGTTTTGGCGCCGAAGCATTCGTCGCCCAGGAAACCCGCACCGGCATGCCCGTGCTGTGGGTCAAGCGCGCCCAGCTCAAAGAGGTGCTCAGCTTCCTGCGCGGCGTGGCCAAGCCATACAGCATGCTGTACGACCTGCACGGCGTAGACGAACGCCTGCGCACCCAGCGCCGCGGCCTGCCTGCCGCCGACTTCAGCGTGTTCTACCACCTGCTGTCGGTCGAGCGTAACAGCGACGTGATGATCAAGGTGTCGCTCAGCGAAGGCGACCTGAACCTGCCGACCGTGACCGGTATCTGGCCAAACGCCAACTGGTACGAGCGTGAAGTCTGGGACATGTTCGGCATCGACTTTGCCGGCCACCCGCACCTCAGCCGCATCATGATGCCACCCACCTGGGAAGGCCACCCGCTGCGCAAGGACTACCCTGCCCGCGCCACCGAGTTCGACCCGTACAGCCTGACCCTGGCCAAGCAACAGCTTGAAGAGGAATCGGCGCGCTTCAACCCGGAAGCCTGGGGCATGAAGCGCCAGGGCGCCAACGAGGACTACATGTTCCTCAACCTCGGCCCCAACCACCCTTCGGCGCACGGTGCGTTCCGTATCGTCCTGCAACTGGACGGTGAAGAGATCGTCGACTGCGTACCGGACATCGGCTACCACCACCGTGGTGCCGAAAAAATGGCCGAGCGCCAATCCTGGCACAGCTTCATCCCCTACACCGACCGTATCGACTACCTCGGCGGGGTGATGAACAACCTGCCGTACGTGCTCGCGGTCGAGAAGCTGGCCGGTATTCAGGTGCCGCAGAAGGTCGACGTGATCCGCATCATGCTGGCCGAGTTCTTCCGCATCACCAGCCACTTGCTGTTCCTGGGTACCTACATCCAGGACGTCGGCGCCATGACCCCGGTGTTCTTCACCTTCACCGACCGCCAGCGCGCCTACACCGTGATCGAAGCGATCACCGGTTTCCGCCTGCACCCGGCCTGGTACCGCATCGGTGGCGTTGCCCACGACCTGCCGCGTGGCTGGGACAAGCTGGTCAAGGACTTCGTCGAATGGCTGCCCAAGCGCCTCGACGAATACACCAAGGCTGCCCTGCAGAACAGCATCCTCAAGGGCCGTACCATCGGCGTTGCCGCCTACAACACCAAGGAAGCGCTGGAGTGGGGTACCACCGGTGCCGGCCTGCGCTCCACCGGTTGCGACTTCGACCTGCGTAAAGCCCGCCCTTACTCCGGCTACGAGAACTTCGAGTTCGAAGTACCGCTGGCCCACAACGGCGATGCCTACGATCGCTGCATGGTCCGTGTCGAGGAGATGCGCCAGAGTATCCGCATCATCGACCAGTGCCTGCGCAACATGCCGGAAGGCCCGTACAAGGCGGATCACCCGCTGACCACGCCGCCGCCGAAAGAGCGCACCCTGCAGCACATCGAAACCCTCATCACGCACTTCCTGCAAGTCTCGTGGGGCCCGGTCATGCCGGCCAACGAGTCGTTCCAGATGATCGAGGCGACCAAGGGCATCAACAGTTACTACCTGACGAGCGATGGCGGCACCATGAGCTACCGCACCCGGATCCGTACCCCGAGCTACCCGCACCTGCAGCAGATCCCTTCGGTGATCAAAGGCAGCATGGTCGCCGACCTCATTGCGTACCTGGGCAGTATCGACTTCGTTATGGCTGACGTGGACCGCTAAGCATGAACAGCACGCTTATCCAGACAGACCGTTTCGCCCTGAGCGAAACCGAGCGCTCGGCCATCGAGCACGAAATGCATCACTACGAGGACCCGCGCGCGGCGTCCATCGAAGCCCTGAAGATCGTCCAGAAGGAACGTGGCTGGGTGCCGGATGGCGCCATCCACGCCATCGGCGAAGTGCTGGGCATCCCGGCCAGCGACGTCGAGGGTGTCGCCACCTTCTACAGCCAGATCTTCCGTCAGCCGGTCGGCCGCCACATCATCCGCGTGTGCGACAGCATGGTCTGCTACATCGGCGGCCACGAATCGGTCGTCAGCCAGATCCAGAGCGAGTTGGGCATCGGCCTTGGCCAGACCACCGCCGACGGCCGTTTCACCCTGCTGCCCGTCTGCTGCCTGGGCAACTGCGACAAGGCCCCGGCGCTGATGATCGACGACGACACCTTTGGCGACGTGCAACCGGCTGGCGTCTCCAAACTGCTGGAGGGTTACGTATGACCATTACTTCCTTCGGCCCGGCCAACCGCATCGCGCGCACGGCCGAAACCCACCCGCTGACCTGGCGCCTGCGTGACGATGGCGAGCCGGTATGGCTGGCCGAGTACGAATCGAAAAACGGCTACGCCGCCGCCCGCAAGGCGCTGGCGCAGATGTCGCAGGACGATATCGTGCAAGCGGTCAAGGATTCCGGCCTCAAGGGCCGGGGCGGCGCAGGCTTCCCCACTGGCGTGAAGTGGGGCCTGATGCCCAAAGACGAATCCATGAACATCCGCTACCTGCTGTGCAACGCGGACGAAATGGAGCCGAACACCTGGAAGGACCGCATGCTGATGGAGCAACAGCCCCATCTGCTGGTCGAGGGCATGCTGATCAGCGCCCGCGCCCTGAAGGCCTACCGTGGCTACATCTTCCTGCGTGGCGAATACACCACCGCAGCGAAAAACCTCAACCGCGCCATCGACGAAGCCAAGGCCGCAGGCCTGTTGGGCAAGAACATCCTGGGCAGCGGTTTCGATTTCGAGCTGTTCGTGCACACCGGTGCCGGCCGCTACATCTGCGGTGAAGAAACCGCACTGATCAACTCGCTGGAAGGCCGCCGCGCCAACCCGCGCTCCAAGCCGCCCTTCCCTGCCGCGGTTGGCGTGTGGGGCAAGCCGACATGCGTAAACAACGTCGAAACGCTGTGCAACGTGCCTGCCATCGTCGCCAACGGCAACGACTGGTACAAGTCGCTGGCCCGTGAAGGCAGCGAAGACCACGGCACCAAGCTGATGGGCTTCTCCGGCAAGGTGAAGAACCCGGGCCTGTGGGAACTGCCGTTCGGCGTTACCGCCCGCGAGCTGTTCGAAGACTACGCCGGTGGCATGCGCGACGGCTTCAAGCTCAAGTGCTGGCAGCCAGGCGGCGCCGGTACCGGCTTCCTGCTGCCCGAGCACCTCGACGCACAGATGTACGCCGGTGGCATCGCCAAGGTTGGCACCCGTATGGGTACCGGCCTGGCCATGGCGGTCGACGACAGCATCAGCATGGTTTCGCTGCTGCGCAACATGGAAGAGTTCTTTGCCCGCGAGTCGTGCGGCTGGTGCACCCCATGCCGTGACGGCCTGCCATGGAGCGTGAAGATGCTGCGCGCACTGGAAAAAGGCCAGGGCCGCGCCGAAGACATCGAGACGCTGCTGGGGCTGGTCAACTTCCTCGGCCCAGGCCGTACCTTCTGTGCTCACGCACCGGGTGCCGTCGAGCCATTGGGCAGTGCCATCAAATACTTCCGCTCGGAGTTCGAGGCCGGTGTGGCGCCTGAAAGCGCTGGCACGCTGGGCCCGAATCTGGCGAAGCCGATCGTGGTCGGCGCATAACAAGATGATTAGGCGGGTGGTCCGTGCCACTCGCCAGCTTGCCGCCAGGCCCGAGCGATCGAGGCGTGTCGCAAGCCCACCGATTTCCATTAGCCACGCCCGCTCACGCGGGCCAACGAAGAACTTTGAACAATGGCCACTATCCACGTAGACGGCAAAGCGCTCGAAGTCAACGGTGCAGACAACCTGTTACAGGCGTGTCTGTCACTCGGCCTCGACATCCCTTATTTCTGCTGGCACCCGGCGCTTGGTAGCGTTGGCGCCTGCCGGCAGTGCGCGGTCAAGCAGTACACCGACGAGAACGACACCCGTGGTCGTATCGTCATGTCCTGCATGACCCCTGCCTCCGACGGCACCTGGATCTCCATCGAAGACGAAGAGTCCAAGGCGTTCCGCGCCAGCGTCGTCGAATGGCTGATGACCAACCACCCGCACGACTGCCCGGTGTGCGAGGAAGGCGGTCACTGCCACCTGCAAGACATGACGGTAATGACCGGCCACAACGAGCGCCGCTACCGTTTCACCAAGCGTACCCACCAGAACCAGGACCTCGGCCCGTTCATCGCCCATGAGATGAACCGCTGCATCGCCTGCTACCGCTGCGTGCGCTACTACAAGGACTACGCCGGTGGTACCGACCTGGGCGTGTACGGCGCCCACGACAACGTGTACTTCGGCCGCGTCGAAGACGGCGTGCTGGAAAGCGAATTCTCCGGCAACCTGACCGAGGTCTGCCCGACCGGCGTGTTCACCGACAAGACCCACTCCGAGCGCTACAACCGCAAGTGGGACATGCAGTTCGCCCCAAGCATCTGCCATGGCTGCTCCAGCGGCTGCAACATCAGCCCGGGTGAGCGCTACGGCGAGCTGCGTCGCATCGAGAACCGCTTCAACGGTTCGGTCAACCAGTACTTCCTGTGCGACCGCGGCCGCTTCGGCTACGGCTACGTCAACCGCAAGGACCGCCCACGCCAGCCACACCTGGCCGACGGCACCAAGCTGGGCCTGGACGCCGCCCTGGACAAGGCCGCCGACCTGCTGCGTGGCCGTACCATCGTCGGTATCGGCTCGCCACGCGCCAGCCTCGAAAGCAACTACGGCCTGCGTGAGCTGGTCGGTGCCGAGTACTTCTACTCCGGTATGGAAGCTGGCGAACTGGCCCGCGTGCGCCTGGCCCTGGACGTGCTGAACAACAGCCCGCTGCCAGTGCCAACCCTGCGCGACATCGAAGACCACGACGCCGTGTTCGTACTCGGCGAAGACCTGACCCAGACCGCTGCCCGCGTTGCCCTGGCCGTGCGCCAGGCCACCAAGGGCAAGGCCGAGGCCATGGCCGAAGCGATGAAAGTGCAGCCGTGGCTCGACGCCGCGGTGAAAAACATCGGCCAGCACGCGCTGTACCCGCTGTTCATCGCCTCGCTGGCTGAAACCAAGCTGGACGACGTTGCCGAAGAATGTGTACACGCCGCGCCTGCCGACCTGGCCCGCATCGGTTTCGCCGTGGCCCACGCCATCGACCCGAGCGCACCAGCAGTCGCCGGCCTGGACGATGAAGCCAAGGCCCTGGCCCAGCGCATCGCCGACGCCCTGGTCGCCGCCAAGCGGCCACTGGTGGTTGCCGGTACCTCGCTGGCCGACCCGGCGCTGATCGAAGCCGCCGCCAACATCGCCAAGGCCCTGAAGCTGCGCGAGAAGAACGGCTCGCTGAGCCTGGTGGTACCTGAAGCCAACAGCATCGGCCTGGCCATGCTCGGTGGCGAATCCGTCGATGCCGCGCTGGACGCGGTCATCAGCGGCAAGGCCGACGCCATTGTCGTGCTGGAAAACGACCTGTACGCTCGCGTACCGGCCGCCAAGGTCGACGCAGCCCTGGCTGCGGCCAAGGTGGTGATCGTTGCCGACCACTCGAAAACGCCGACTGTCGACCGCGCCCACCTGGTACTGCCGGCTGCCTCGTTCGCCGAAGGCGACGGTACCCTGGTCAGCCAGGAAGGCCGCGCCCAGCGCTTCTTCCAGGTGTTCGACCCGCAGTACCTGGACAGCAGCATCCAGGTCCACGAAGGCTGGCGCTGGATGCACGCCCTGCGTGCCACCCTGCTGAACAAGCCGGTCGACTGGACCCAGCTGGACCACGTCACCAGCGCCTGCGCCGCAGCCGCCCCGCAACTGGCCGGCATCGTCAACGCCGCACCAAGCGCCGCGTTCCGCATCAAGGGCATGAAGCTGGCCCGTGAGCCGCTGCGCTACTCCGGCCGCACTGCCATGCGCGCCAACATCAGCGTGCACGAACCGCGCACCCCGCAAGACAAGGACACCGCGTTCGCCTTCTCCATGGAAGGCTACTCGGGTTCGGCCGAACCGCGCCAGCAGGTGCCGTTCGCCTGGTCGCCGGGCTGGAACTCGCCGCAAGCCTGGAACAAGTTCCAGGACGAGGTCGGTGGCCACCTGCGTGCCGGTGACCCGGGCGTGCGCCTGATCGAATCGCAAGGCGACCGCCTGAACTGGTTCAACGCCATTCCGGGTGCCTTCAACCCGGCCCGTGGCACCTGGACTGCCGTGCCGTTCTTCCACCTGTTCGGCAGCGAAGAAAGCTCCTCGCGCGCCGCCCCGGTGCAGCAGCGCATCCCGGCTGCCTACGTGGCCCTGGCCAAGTCCGAAGCCGACCGCCTGGGTGTCAACGACGGTGCCCTGCTGAGCCTGAACGTCGCCGGTGTGGCCCTGCGCCTGCCGCTGCGTATCAATGAAGAGCTGGGCGCTGGCCTGGTCGCGTTGCCGAAAGGCCTGGCCGGTATCCCGCCTGCCATCTTCGGTGCATCCGTCGAAGGTCTGCAGGAGGCAGCACAATGAGCTGGTTCACCCCCGAAGTGATCGATGTGATCATCCAGGTCGTCAAGGCTATCGTGGTGCTGCTAGCCGTGGTGGTCTGCGGCGCCCTGCTCAGCTTCGTCGAGCGCCGCCTGCTGGGCTGGTGGCAGGACCGCTACGGTCCGAACCGTGTCGGCCCGTTCGGCATGTTCCAGATCGCCGCCGACATGCTGAAGATGTTCTTCAAGGAAGACTGGAACCCGCCCTTCGTCGACAAGATGATCTTCACCCTGGCGCCAGTCGTGGCCATGAGCGCCCTGCTGATCGGCTTCTCGATCATCCCGATCACACCGGGCTGGGGCGTTGCCGACCTGAACATCGGCCTGCTGTTCTTCTTCGCCATGGCCGGCCTGTCGGTCTACGCGGTGCTGTTCGCCGGCTGGTCGTCGAACAACAAGTACGCCCTGCTGGGCAGCTTGCGGGCCTCGGCGCAGACCGTGTCGTACGAAGTGTTCCTGGGCCTGGCGCTGATGGGCGTGGTGGTACAGGTGGGCTCGTTCAACATGCGCGACATCGTTGAATACCAGGCACAGAACCTGTGGTTCATCATTCCGCAGTTCTTCGGCTTCTGCACCTTCTTCATCGCTGGCGTCGCCGTGACTCACCGTCACCCGTTCGACCAGCCAGAAGCGGAACAGGAACTGGCCGACGGCTACCACATCGAGTATGCCGGCATGAAGTGGGGCATGTTCTTCGTCGGTGAGTACATCGGCATCATCCTCATCTCGGCGCTGCTGGTAACCCTGTTCTTCGGCGGCTGGCACGGCCCGTTCGGCATCCTGCCGCAACTGCCGTTCCTGTGGTTCGCATTGAAGACCGCGTTCTTCATCATGCTGTTCATCCTGCTGCGCGCCTCGATCCCGCGCCCGCGCTATGACCAGGTGATGGACTTCAGCTGGAAGTTCTGCCTGCCGCTGACCCTGATCAATTTGCTGGTGACCGCTGCGATCGTGCTCTACAACACGCCAGCCGTCGCGGCCCAGTGAGGATTTGACCCATGTTCAAGTATATCGGCGACATCGTTAAGGGCACCGGCACCCAGCTGCGCAGCCTGGCCATGGTGTTCTCCCACGGGTTCCGCAAGCGCGACACCCTGCAGTACCCCGAAGAACCCGTGTACCTGCCGCCGCGCTACCGCGGCCGCATCGTCCTTACCCGCGACCCCGACGGCGAGGAACGCTGCGTAGCGTGCAACCTCTGCGCGGTGGCCTGCCCGGTTGGCTGCATCTCGCTGCAGAAGGCCGAGACCGAGGACGGCCGCTGGTACCCGGAATTCTTCCGCATCAACTTCTCGCGTTGCATTTTCTGCGGCCTGTGTGAAGAAGCGTGCCCGACCACCGCGATCCAGCTGACTCCGGATTTCGAAATGGCCGAGTTCAAGCGTCAGGACCTGGTATACGAGAAAGAAGATCTGCTGATCTCCGGCCCCGGCAAGAACCCTGACTACAACTTCTACCGTGTTGCGGGTATGGCCATCGCTGGCAAGCCGAAAGGCTCTGCGCAGAACGAAGCCGAACCGATCAACGTGAAGAGCTTGCTCCCATAAGGACAGAAAGATGGAATTCGCTTTCTACTTCGCATCCGGGATCGCCGTGGTCTCCACCCTTCGGGTGGTGACCGGTACCAACCCCGTGCACGCCTTGCTTTACCTGATCATTTCGCTGATTTCCGTGGCCATGATCTTTTTCTCCCTGGGTGCGCCGTTCGCCGGTGCCCTGGAAGTGATCGCCTACGCCGGCGCCATCATGGTGCTGTTCGTGTTCGTGGTGATGATGCTCAACCTGGGGCCGGCCTCGGTCGCCCAGGAACGCGGCTGGCTCAAGCCCGGCATCTGGGCCGGGCCGGTAATCCTCGGCACCCTGCTGCTGGCAGAGCTGCTGTACGTGCTGTTCGTCACCCCGAGCGGCGCTGGCATCAGCGGTACCACCGTGGGCCCGAAAGAGGTAGGTATCAGCCTGTTCGGCCCGTACCTGCTGGTGGTCGAACTGGCGTCGATGCTGCTGCTGGCTGCAGCCGTCACCGCCTTCCACCTGGGCCGCAACGAGGCGAAGGAGTAAATCATGGGTGCTATCCCTCTCGAGCATGGTCTGGCAGTTGCCGGCATCCTGTTCTGCTTAGGTCTGGTTGGCCTGATGGTCCGCCGCAACATCCTCTTCGTGCTCATGAGCCTGGAAGTCATGATGAACGCCTCTGCCCTGGCGTTCGTCGTCGCCGGTGCCCGTTGGGTCCAGCCCGACGGCCAGGTGATGTTCATTCTGGTGATCAGCCTGGCAGCCGCCGAGGCCAGCATTGGCCTGGCCATCCTGCTGCAGCTGTATCGCCGCTTCCACACTCTCGACATCGATGCTGCCAGTGAGATGCGCGGATGAACCTTATCTTCCTGACTTTCGTCTTCCCCCTCATCGGCTTCCTGCTGCTGTCGTTCTCGCGTGGGCGGTTCTCGGAGAACCTGTCCGCGCTGATCGGCGTCGGTTCGGTAGGCCTTTCGGCCGCCGTTGCCGCCTACGTCATCTGGCAATTCAACGTCGCCCCGCCTGAGGGCGGCGCGTACAGCCAGCTGCTGTGGCAGTGGATGTCGGTAGATGGCTTTGCGCCCAACTTCACCCTGTATGTCGACGGCCTGTCCGTCACCATGCTCGGCGTGGTCACCGGCGTCGGCTTCCTGATCCACCTGTTCGCCTCCTGGTACATGCGTGGCGAAGCCGGCTACTCGCGCTTCTTCTCGTACACCAACCTGTTCATCGCCAGCATGCTGTTCCTGATCCTGGGCGATAACCTGCTGTTCATCTACTTTGGCTGGGAAGGCGTGGGCCTGTGCTCGTACCTGTTGATCGGTTTCTACTACAGCAACCGCAACAACGGTAACGCAGCGCTCAAGGCGTTCATCGTCACCCGTATCGGCGACGTGTTCATGGCCATCGGCCTGTTCATCCTGTTCGCCCAGCTGGGTACCCTGAACGTGCAGGAACTGCTGGTGCTGGCACCGCAGAAGTTCCAGGCGGGCGACACCTGGATGGTGCTGGCAACCCTGATGCTGCTGGGCGGTGCGGTCGGTAAATCGGCCCAGCTGCCACTGCAGACCTGGCTGGCCGACGCGATGGCGGGCCCGACCCCGGTTTCGGCACTGATCCACGCCGCTACCATGGTGACCGCGGGCGTGTACCTGATCGCCCGTACCAACGGCCTCTTCCTGCTGGCGCCGGACATCCTGCACCTGGTAGGCGTAGTCGGTGGCGTGACCCTGGTACTGGCCGGCTTCGCCGCGCTGGTACAAACCGACATCAAGCGTATCCTCGCCTACTCGACCATGAGCCAGATCGGCTACATGTTCCTGGCCCTGGGCGTTGGCGCCTGGGACGCGGCGATCTTCCACCTGATGACCCACGCCTTCTTCAAGGCCCTGCTGTTCCTTGCTTCCGGTGCGGTGATCGTTGCCTGCCACCACGAGCAGAACATCTTCAAGATGGGCGGCCTGTGGAAGAAGCTGCCACTGGCCTACGCCAGCTTCGTGGTCGGTGGCGCTGCCCTGGCTGCACTGCCGATCGTGACCGTTGGCTTCTACTCCAAGGACGAGATCCTCTGGGAAGCCTTCGCCAGCGGCAACACCGGCCTGCTGTATGCTGGCCTGGTGGGTGCGTTCATGACCTCGCTGTACACCTTCCGCCTGATCTTCATCGCCTTCCACGGCGAAGCCAAGACCGAAGCCCACGCCGGCCACGGCATCAGCCACTGGCTGCCGCTGGGCGTGCTGATCGTGCTGTCGACCTTCGTGGGTGCCTGGATTCACCCGCCGCTGGCAGGCGTACTGCCTGAAAGCACCGGCCACGCTGGTGGCGAAGCCAAGCACGCGCTGGAAATCACCTCGGGTGCCATTGCCATCGCCGGTATCCTGTTGTCGGCCCTGCTGTTCCTGGGCAAGCGCAGCTTCGTCAGCGCCGTCGCCAACAGCAGCATCGGCCGTGTCCTGTCGGCCTGGTGGTTCGCCGCCTGGGGCTTCGACTGGATCTACGACAAGCTTTTCGTCAAACCGTACCTGCTGATCAGCCATATCCTGCGCAAGGACCCGGTTGACCGCAGCATCGGCCTGATCCCTCGGATGGCGCGTGGCGGCCACGTCGCCATGAGCAAGACCGAGACGGGCCAACTGCGCTGGTACACCGCCTCTATCGCCGTGGGTGCCGTGCTGGTGCTCGGTGCCGTGGTAGTGGCTGCGGTATGACTATGAATCTTGCGACTTTGCCAAAGGAAACCAACCCGTCATGATTTTGCCTTGGCTGATCCTGATCCCCTTCATCGGCGGCTTCCTGTGCTGGCTGGGTGAGCGCTTCGGCGCCACCTTGCCGCGCTGGATCGCGCTGCTGACAATGTCCCTGCTGCTTGGCATCGGCCTGTGGCTGTGGGGCACCGGCGACTACACCCTGGCCCCCGCTCCGGGTGCCGAGCCTGCCTGGGCCGTGGAATACAAAATCCAGTGGATCCAGCGCTTCGGCATCAGCATCCACCTGGCCCTCGACGGCCTGTCGCTGCTGATGATCCTGCTCACCGGCCTGCTCGGTGTGCTGTCGGTACTGTGTTCCTGGAAAGAGATCCAGCGCCACGTCGGCTTCTTCCACCTCAACCTGATGTGGATCCTCGGCGGCGTGGTCGGTGTGTTCCTGGCCCTGGACCTGTTCCTGTTCTTCTTCTTCTGGGAAATGATGCTGGTGCCGATGTACTTCCTCATCGCGCTCTGGGGTCACAGCTCGGCAGACGGCAAGAAGACCCGGATCTACGCGGCGACCAAGTTCTTCATCTTCACCCAGGCCAGCGGCCTGATCATGCTGGTGGCGATCCTGGGCCTGGTGCTGGTCAACTACAACACCACCGGTGTGCTCACCTTCAACTACAGCGACCTGCTCAAGGCCGAGCTGCCAGCCGGTGTCGAATACCTGCTGATGCTGGGCTTCTTCATCGCCTTCGCGGTGAAGCTGCCAGTGGTACCGTTCCACTCCTGGCTGCCTGATGCCCACGCCCAGGCACCGACCGCAGGTTCCGTGGACCTGGCCGGTATCCTGCTGAAGACTGCGGCCTACGGCCTGCTGCGCTTCGCCCTGCCGCTGTTCCCGAACGCCTCGGCCGAGTTCGCGCCGATCGCCATGACCCTGGGCCTGATCGGTATCTTCTACGGTGCCTTCCTGGCCTTCGCACAAACCGACATCAAGCGCCTGATCGCCTTCTCCAGCGTCTCGCACATGGGCTTCGTGCTGATCGGTATCTACTCCGGTAGCCAGCAGGCCCTGCAAGGCGCGGTGATCCAGATGCTGGCGCACGGCCTGTCGGCTGCCGCGCTGTTCATCCTGTCCGGCCAGCTGTACGAGCGCCTGCACACCCGCGACATGCGTCAGATGGGTGGCCTGTGGCACCGCATCGCCTACCTGCCGGCCATCAGCCTGTTCTTCGCGGCAGCGTCGCTGGGCCTGCCAGGCACCGGCAACTTCGTCGGCGAGTTCCTGATCCTGCTCGGCAGCTTCGTGCATGTACCGTGGATCACCGTGATTGCCACCACCGGCCTGGTCTTCGGTTCGGTGTACTCGCTGATCATGATCCACCGCGCCTACTTCGGCCCGGCCAAGTCCGACACCGTGCTGGCCGGCATGGACGGTCGCGAACTGGTCATGGTGCTGGGCCTGGCGGTACTGCTGATCCTGCTGGGCGTGTATCCGCAGCCGTTCCTCGACACCTCTGCCGCCACCATGAGTGGTGTGCAGCAGTGGCTCGGTTCCGCTTTCACTCAACTCGCTTCGGCCCGGTAAGAGCGCTATGGAATTCACCACTCAACACTTCATCGCATTGGCGCCGATGCTGATCACCACCATCACCACGGTGGTGGTGATGCTGGCGATCGCCTGGAAGCGCAACCACTCGCAGACCTTCCTGCTGTCCACCGTGGGCCTTAACCTGGCCCTGCTGTCGATCCTGCCGGCGCTGAAAGTTGCGCCGCTGGCGGTCACCCCGCTGATCACCATCGACAAGTTCGCCTGCCTGTACATGGCGATCATCCTGGTGGCGACGCTGGCCTGCGTCACCTTGGCCCACGCCTACCTTGGCGAAGGCTCCAAGGGCTTCCCGGGCAACCGTGAAGAACTGTACCTGCTGCTGCTGATGTCGGCCCTCGGTGGCCTGGTGCTGGTCAGCGCCAACCACCTGGCCGGCCTGTTCATTGGCCTGGAGCTGCTGTCGGTACCGGTCTACGGCCTGGTGGCGTATGCCTTCTTCAACAAGCGGTCACTGGAAGCCGGCATCAAGTACATGGTGCTGTCGGCAGCAGGCTCCGCTTTCCTGCTGTTCGGCATGGCCCTGCTGTACGCCGACGCCGGCAGCCTGAGCTTCGACCAGATCGGCAAGGCGCTGGCTGCCACCAACATGCCAAGCCTGGTGGCCCAGCTGGGCCTGGGCATGATGCTGGTCGGCCTGGCCTTCAAGCTGTCGCTGGTACCGTTCCACTTGTGGACCCCGGATGTGTACGAAGGCGCCCCGGCGCCGGTCGCCGCATTCCTGGCCACCGCCAGCAAGGTTGCAGTCTTCGCCGTGGTTGTGCGCCTGTTCATGCTCTCCCCTGCTGCCAGCAGTGGCGTGCTGAGCACCGTACTGGCCGTCATCGCCGTCGCCTCGATCCTGGTCGGTAACCTGCTGGCGCTGACCCAGAGCAACCTCAAGCGCCTGCTGGGTTACTCGTCCATCGCCCACTTCGGCTACCTGGTCATTGCCCTGGTCGCCAGCAAGGGCCTGGCCCTGGAGGCAATGGGCGTTTACCTGGTCACCTACGTGATCACCAGCCTGGGCGCGTTCGGCGTCATCACCCTGATGTCCTCGCCTTACGGCGGCCGTGACGCCGATGCCCTGTACGAGTACCGCGGCCTGTTCTGGCGTCGCCCGTACCTGACCGCAGTACTGACCGTGATGATGCTGTCGCTGGCGGGTATCCCGCTGACCGCTGGCTTCATCGGCAAGTTCTACATCATCGCCACCGGCGTCGAGTCGCACCTGTGGTGGCTGGTCGGTGCGCTGGTGATCGGTAGCGCCATCGGTGTGTACTACTACCTGCGCGTCATGGTCACCCTGTACCTGGTCGAGCCGAACCTGCGCCGCCACGATGCCCCGCTGAAGTGGGAACAGCGCACCGGCGGCGTCATGCTGCTGGCCATCGCCATCCTGGCCTTCGTGCTTGGTGTTTACCCGCAGCCGCTGCTCGAACTGGTTCAGCAAGCGGGCCTGCAACTGATCGGCTGATCGCGGCAACGCTTCAGTAAAACAAAACACCCCGCCTAGCGGGGTGTTTTTTTATCTGCACGTTTTATTGCCTGCCGTTGATAACGCCTCACTCAACAAGGCTACCTTGGCTTGCATCTGGCATAGCGGCCTTGCGCAAATCACCATTGGCTTTAGGCAGGTAAACTTCCGGGTTGGGCATACCGCTGGGGGAAAGTTCGTGGGTCATTTCGAACTCGGCGCGAACAGACCAGCCACATGCCTCGGTAGTGCATTGCAAATAAGCGATCCGCAGGAAAATATGGCGCCCCTCGCTGGTACGTATGCGCATGCGGCTGTGGCAATGGGGGCAAACCAACTTGTAAGTACTCACGGCAAGTACCTGCTAGCATTGCCCAGGCTTGCCTGTGTGTAGGTATTGGCTACAACTGTAGGTGTATTCTTCAATTGGGTGGTTCTCATTGCAGAAGTGCTCCTTAAAACGCAGGGCTGTATTCATAACGAGTAGTTTAAGCCCATGGAATATCATTAAACCAGTCATGGATATTTGTTATGAGTACTCACGTACTTACTGCGGTGCTGACGCGCCTGAAGCATCTAACCGGCGCCCAGTCTGATGCCGACCTGTCCCGCGCACTGTCCATCAGCCCGCAAACGCTGAGCAGTTGGAAGACTCGCGACAGCATTCCTTACTCACTTTGCGTAGATATAGCCAGACAGCATGCCTGCTCACTGGACTGGTTACTGCTGGGTGACCCGCAACAATGCCCGCCCGGCCAAGGTGAAACTGGCTGGGAGAGCGACATGCTCGAACGGCTACGCTCGTTATCACCAAGCGATCGCCAGGCCATCCTGCTGTTGATCAAGGACAAACAACGCCTCCAGCAACTGGAACAGCAGTTGAGCGAGCTGAACAATCGCCTGCCCAGCACCGCCAGCGGCTAACCCCGGCGGCGCCAGCGCTGAATGAGTTCGCGCGGGTCGAGCGTATCCAGCCAGACCATGACCTTGAGGCTGATGGGGATCACCACCACGGCGGCCACGAATGCCGCCATGCCCCGGGTCAGCAAGGGTGCCAGCGAAGAAACCAGCGGCTCGAAAAGGTGCCCCACCCCCACAGTCACGAACACCAGCAGCAACTTCTTGCCAAGCGTCAGGCGCCGGGTCGCATTGGTGATCAACCGGTCACGCGCAGCACTTACCAACAAAGCCCCCAGCAAGGCCGCGAACAACACACTGCCATCCATGCCCCACAGCTCGATCAGCGCCGGGGCCATACGGTCGATGAAGGATTGCTCAGGCATGGGCAGCACTCCGACGGGAAGTCGCCAGGTATGCCCTGGACCCCAGGCTGTACATGACCGCAGCCTCGACGAAGCGGATGTAGCACACCCGCAGTGCACGCCCCTGGTCATGCCCGGCCACATCTTCAAGGCGCTTGTAGCCCCGCTCTCGCAGTACCGCGCGCCAATCCGCGAACTCGCGTGCAGCATCAATCGCAGCGCAACGTGCGGCTACCTCCAGCGCGGCTTCACTGACCGGTCGCTGAAAATTCAACCGTTCGCGCAAGTTGCCCAGGTCTACCCGTGGCCAGAAGGGGTCATGGCTGTCGGCATAACGTGGCAGTAAAGCGTTGTTGCTCATGCCTGACTCCTCACTGCTCGGCCAGCATGCCGTAGCGAATGGCCTTGATCACCGCTGCCACTCGGGTAGAAACATCGAACTTGCGCAGGATGTTGGACATATGGAAGTTCACCGTCGACTCCTTGCAGTCAAGGATCTGGCCAATCTCCCACGAACTCTTGCCGTAGGCACACCACAACAGCACTTGTTGTTCACGAGGCGTCAGGCGAACCGGGGCCTGCGCCAAGGGTTGCTGCGGGTGTCGTGCGTTGTCAGTCATGCTTTTACTCCACGGGTGATTGAGCGAGGCATCGCTGCCGATCTGCAGTCACCTTACGAAGCGCATGCCGCTTCTCTCCACCGCTGTGGCTTGTAAAGAACTTTCGTACAAAACCGTCTGACGAAAGTTACGCAAGATTTGCTGAATTTCTTCGTGCTCCGGGCAGCATTTCGCTCGTCTCAACGCCGTTGTCCATTCGCCTTTCGCCTGGAGTCGTACAATGCGTTCCGATTTACCCCTCTCATCCTGCCTCGGTCTGCTGGCTGCCCTGGCTGCCGCCCAGCCCGCCGTAGGGGCATCCTCGGTCGAACTGGGCCAGGTGCTGATCACCGATGAGGAGCAGAACGACTTGACGGCAGCCGGCGAACGCCTGCGTGAAATACCCGGTGCCAGCAACCTGGTGGACATGCAGCGCGTGGGGCAAGGCCGAGTGGCCAGCAACCAGGACGTGCTGGCCTACCAGCCAGGTGTATTTGCCCAGTCGGCAGGCAACGACGGCATCAAGTTGTCGATCCGCGGTTCAGGCCTCAACCGCGCGCCAGGCGCCCATGGCTCCGGGGTGTACACGATGTTCGACGGCCTGCCGCTGACCGGCCCGGGCGGCACGCCTTATGAGCTGTTCGAGCCGCTGTGGCTGAGCCGCGCCGAAGTGCTGCGCGGTGCCAATGGCTTCGACCAGGGCGCACTGGCCCTGGGCGGTGCCATCAACTACGTCACTCACACAGGCTACGACGCCGCGCCGTTGCAGGTGCGCTACGAGGTGGGCAGCCGCGGTTACCAGCACCGACATGTCAGTTCTGGGCAAGTACTGGGCAACCTCGACTACTACGTGGCCCTGACCGACTCGGAATACGATGGCTACCAGGCGCATAGCAGCGGTAGTGCCAAAGGCATTGCCGCCAACGTTGGCTACCGCTTCAACCCCAACCTGCAAACCCGCTTCTACCTGCGTTACCGGGAAACTGAAAACGAACTGGCCGGGCGCCTGACCAAAGACCAGATCAAGCACCACCCGCGCGCGGCCAACCCGGCCTACCTGGCCCGGGACGACAGCCGCCCGCAGCCGGGCAGCACCTGGGTTGGCAACAAGACCACGTTCTTCCTCGACGATGATGCGCGCCTGGAAGCCGGCCTGGTCTACCACGACTACCCGATGGACCTGCGCGAAGGCCCGATGCGCCTGAAGGTGGCCTACACCGATGTCAGCGGTACGCTCAACTATTTGCGCCGCGACACCCTGTTCGGCCACGAAAGTAAAACCACTGTCGGCTGGCGCACCACCAAGCACCTGCCCAACAGCGGTGCTTCGCAGTTCGCGCGCAATGGCGACGTGTTCGGTGCACGTACTCGCGATTTCACCTACCAGGGTTCAGACACCGTGCTGCATGTCGGCAACGACCTGGAACTGGTCCCCAACCTGTGGCTGACCACTGGCCTGGCAGCGATCTACACCCGCCGCGAGAGTGACGTGACCTACCCTGCCGAAGGCGGCAAGGTGAGCATGCATGACTGGGACTACGCGCCACGCCTGGGGCTGCGCTACGACATCCGCCCGGACCTGCAGGTGTACGGCAACCTCAGCCGCTCGGTCGAGCCGCCACACCCATGGTCGCTGATCTGGAGCGCGCCCAGCACCGGCGGCAAGCAGATTCAGCCGATCGAAATGCAGAACCAGACCGCCACTACCCTTGAACTGGGTGCGCGTGGCGACTCGGTGCTAGGCCGTTGGGACCTGGCCTGGTATTACTCGCAGGTCCGCCACGAACTGCTGGCCGTGGAAGTGGTGCCGAACTTCACCTCGGAATTCAACGCCAGCGCCACCGTACACCAAGGCGTCGAGGCGGGCCTCGACAGCACCCTGTGGGAGCGCGCAGGTACCGGCAAGCTCAGCTTGCGCCAGGCCTACACCTTCAGCGACTTCCACTACCGTGATGACGATAAATTTGGCGACAACCGCCTGCCCGGCATCCCCATGCACTACTACCAGGCCGAGCTGCGCTATGACTGGCCGAGCGGCTTCTACGCCGGGGTCAACACGCAAATGGCGTCCAAGGTGCAGGTGGACTATGCCAACAGCTACCACGCCGACGAATATGCCTTGCTGGGTGCGCGCCTTGGCTGGGATTCACCGAAACAGGACTGGCAGACCTGGCTGGACCTGCGCAACCTGACCAACAAGCGCTATGCGGCAACGGTGACGCCGGCCTACAACGATGCAGGCAACGACAATGCCCGGTCTACGCCGGGCGAAGGCTTTGCCGTGTATGCCGGGGTATCCTACAGCTTCCGCTAAGACGCGGCTGGCCGCCGGGCGCGTTTTTTGTAATCGATGGACTCGCCCCCGCCGAGGCATCACAGTGCCACGGTGGCGTTCAAAGAAGCCAACGGCAGCGAGGGCGAGACCATGAAAAAGCA